>NZ_WWFY01000052.1:0-1967 GCF_009864975.1 Pseudonocardia sp. SID8383 | reverse complement strand
CGCGGGTGCAGCTCGTCGACCCCGACCCGGACCGGGCCGCCGTCGCCGCGGCGCTCGGCGTCGGGTTCGCCTCTCCCGACGACGCCGAGGGCGACCGGGACCTCGTCGTGCACGCCAGCGCCACCCCGGCCGGGCTGGCCCGCTCGCTGGAGCTGCTCGCACCGGAGGGCGAGGTGGTCGAGCTCAGCTGGTACGGGACCCGCTCGGTGCCGCTGCCGCTGGGCGGGGCGTTCCACAGCCGCCGGCTCACCATCCGCGCCAGCCAGGTCGGCACGGTGTCCCCGCGCCGGGCGCGCCGCGGCTACGGCGACCGGATGGCGCTGGCGCTGCGGCTGCTCGCCGACCCCCGGTTCGACGCCCTGGTCGGCGGCGACTGCACGCTCGACCAGCTGCCCACCGTGCTCGCCACGATGGCGGCGGGCGGGCCGCCGTCGCTGTGCCTCCGGGTGTCGCACCACGGGGGTCAGTAGCCGGTCGCGGTGTGGCCGCGCGGCGCGTCCGGCGCGGCGTCGACCTGCGGCAGGACGTGCCCGAGCCGGTCGCGCTTGGCGGTCAGGTACCGCACGTTGTGCTCGTCGGCGGGCTCCAGCACCGGCACCAGCTCGGTGACGACGATGCCGTACCCGGTCAGCGCCTCGACCTTCGCCGGGCTGTTGGACAACAGCCGCACCCGGCCGATCCCGAGGTGGCGCAGCACGACGGCGGCGGCCCCGAAGTCGCGCACGTCCACCGGCAGGCCCAGCGCGACGGCCGAGTCGATGGTGTCCAGGCCGTCCTCGTCCTGCAGCACGTGTGTGCGGATCTTCGCGAGCAGGCCGATGCCGCGGCCCTCGTGCCCGCGCAGGTAGACGATCACGCCGCGGCCCGCGCGGACGACGGCGTCGATCGCGATCGACAGCTGCGCCCCGCACTCGCAGCGCCGCGCGCCGAAGACGTCACCGGTGAGGCACTCGGAGTGCATCCGCACCAGCGGCGCCTCCACGTCCGCGGGGTCGCCGTGCACCAGCGCGAGGTGCTCGGGACCGCCCTCGTACTCGCGGAAGGCGATCGCACGGAACTCCCCGTGCCGCGTGGTCAACCGGGACTCGGCGAACTCGTGTCGGTCGTCGTGCACCGTTGCTCCTCCATGATCGGGCAGGGCCGTGAGAGCCTCGCCTGCGTGAATCCCCTCCCGGTCGACACCACCGAGGACGTCCGGGAGCGAGGTGCCTCCGTGGCCCTGCTCCCGGTCGGGAGCCTCGAGCAGCACGGACCGCACCTGCCCCTGACCACCGACACCCTCGTGGCGTCCGCGGTGGCCGCCCGGATCGCGCAGGCCCACCCCGTGCGCGTCCTGCCACCACTGACGATCTCCTGCTCCCACGAGCACGCCGCGTGGGCGGGCACCGTGAGCATCTCCGCGGCGACGCTCGGCGCGGTCGTCTCCGACGTCGCCGCCTCGCTGCGCGCTTCCGGCACCACCGCACTCGTCCTGGTCAACGCGCACGGTGGGAACCACGTCCTGCGCAACGTCGTCCAGGAGGCCTCGGTCGGGCCGCTGCCCATGGCCCTGTTCCCCGTCTCCGAGGACTGGACCGCCGCCCGCCGGGCCGCCGGGTGCGCCACCTCGAACACCGCCGACATGCACGCCGGGGAGCTGGAGACCTCGATCCTGCTGCACACCGTCCCCGACCAGGTCCGGCCGTCGTACCGCACCGCCGACCACGTCGCCGACGAGCGGCCGTACCTGCTCACCACCGGGCTCGCGGCCTACTCCGCCGGCGGTGTGGTGGGACGGCCGTCGCTCGCCACCGCCGACAAGGGCCGGGGCCTGCTCGACGCGCTCGTGGTCGCCTTCGAGGGGCACCTGCGGGTGCTCGCCGGGCGCTGACGGCGCGGTCTCCCGGGCCGCCCGGCGGCGCCGCAGCACCACGAGCGCGCCCGGTGCGACCCCGACGAGCGCCAGCACCCCGTAGGCGACGGCGGCG
>NZ_WWFY01000514.1:0-870 GCF_009864975.1 Pseudonocardia sp. SID8383 | reverse complement strand
CGTCCCCGGGCAGTACGCCGCGGCGGCCCCGCGACACCCGTCCCGACCGATGGCGCCCCGGCACCCCGCGGAGGGCCGGCCCCCGGCGATGCAGCGCCGGCCCGCGCGATTCCCGTCGGGACCCGCAGCACAGGCCCCGGCCGTCCAGCGGCTCCCCGAGCCGTTCCGCGCGGCCCCGCTGCCCGAGGGCGGCGGTACCCGGACCTCCGGTGGCTTCCGGCTGCCCGACTTCCCGGCCCGCACCCGACCGGTACTGCCCGCCGTCCTGGGCGCGGCGGCCGCGGTCGTCCTGGCCCTCGGTGTCGTCGCCGGGGTCACCGGCACGTCGGACGCGTCGCCGGCGCCCGCGCCCGCCCCCGTGTCCACTCCCTGACCGATCTGCTTGTATCCCCGCCGTGGGGATCTCCTGGGACGACTACCGCAGCCACGACGCCGTCGGGCTGGCCGCACTCGTCGCCGCGGGTGAGGTGAGCGCGGCCGACCTGCTGGAGGCCGCCGTCGCCCGCGCCGACGCCGTCGAGCCGGGCCTCAACGCCATCCGACTGCGCCTCGACGACGCCGCCCGCTCCCGCGCACGCGGCCCGCTGACCGGGCCGTTCGCGGGCGTCCCGTTCCTGGTGAAGGACCTCGCCCAGCACCTCGCCGGGGTCCCGACGGCGTCCGGCTCCCGTCCGCTCGCCGACCATCCGCGCCCCGAGACGTCGACGGTGGTCCGGCGCTGGACCGAGGCCGGTCTCGTCGTGTTCGGACGGACCGCCACCCCCGAGTTCGGTGCCCGCGCCGTCACCGAGCCCGCGCTCGGCGGCCCGACCCGCAACCCGTGGGACCCCGGCCGCACTCCCGGCGGCAGCTCCGGCGGGTCCGCCGCGG
>NZ_WWFY01000513.1:0-208 GCF_009864975.1 Pseudonocardia sp. SID8383 | reverse complement strand
GCCGCGCGGCGGCGCCGGGCCGGAGCACGACGTCGTAGCGGTAGCGCGAGAGCTCGTCGTGCGCGCGGGCCCGCTTGATCCGGATGCTGCTCGCGTCGAACCCGTCGAGGGCGGTGAAGAACCGCGGCGCGCAGAGCAGCTCGCCCTCCCACGCGACGGCGCCGTCGAGGGCGCGGCGCAGCTCGGCGGGCTCGGCGTCGGGCCGCCG
>NZ_WWFY01000512.1:0-253 GCF_009864975.1 Pseudonocardia sp. SID8383 | reverse complement strand
CGGGACGTGGTCCGCCGTGGTGGCGTCCGCCGCTCCCGGAGCGCCGTTCGCGGTGGTCGTGTCTGCCGTTCCCGGGGTACGGGTCGCGGTGGTCGCGTCGGAGGGGCCGGACCGGCCCTCCGGGCTGTCCGGCCGGTCGGATCCGGCGGCGGGCGGGGTGCCCGTGCCGGCACCTCCCATGCCGTCGGCGCCCGAGCCGGTGCCCGACCCCGAGCCGAAGCCCGGGTCGTCGGCACCGGAACGTGCTGCCGGG
>NZ_WWFY01000511.1:0-283 GCF_009864975.1 Pseudonocardia sp. SID8383 | reverse complement strand
CGCGAGCGCGCGGCCGGCCCGCGCCGGCGCGGCCAGGTCGGTGGCGGCGTAGCGCGCGGCGAGCCCGACCGCCGTCCCCGAACCGATCAGCAGCAACGACACCAGCAGCAGCGCCACCGAGCCGGTCGTGACCGCGACGACCGCACCGACCGCGCCGAGCAGTCCCACCAGGTGACCGCCGACCAGCGCGGGACGCCGTCCCCGGGCCTGGGCCACGCGTGCGACGACGGCGGCCGCACCCGCCGCGCCCAGCACGCTCGCCGTCGACGCGACGCCACCGACC
>NZ_WWFY01000510.1:0-329 GCF_009864975.1 Pseudonocardia sp. SID8383 | reverse complement strand
CCAGGCCGCGATCTCCTCGCGCACGCCGGGCCGGTGCCGGGCCACGCCCAGGTCGGTCAGCGCCGCGGCGGCGGCCCGCACCTGGCCGCGCAGCTCCCGTTCGGCCTCGTTCAGCGCCACGTACTCGGGAACCGGGCCGGGGTCGGCGACGGCGTGCGCGGTCCAGCGGACCACCCCGTCGGCGATCGGTGACGGCACGACGCCGAACCCGGCGTCGGCGAACAGCACGCCCTCGCCCGCGGTGATCGCGGCGTCGGAGAACGGGCCCGGGCCGGGCAGGCCGCGCACGTCCCCGGGGGCCGGCAGCACCAGCCGGGCCTGCCCGCGCG
>NZ_WWFY01000509.1:0-332 GCF_009864975.1 Pseudonocardia sp. SID8383 | reverse complement strand
ACGCGAGCTGGTCCGGGTCCCCGACCAGCACCAGCCGGGCGTCCGGTCGGACGGCCTCCAGCAGCCGCGCCATCATCGTCAGCGACACCATCGACGTCTCGTCGACGACCACGACGTCGTGCGGCAGCCGGTTGCCCCGGTGGTGGCGGAACCGGCCCGAGGTGCCCCGCGAGCCCAGCAGCCGGTGCAGCGTCGACGCCGTCGCCCCCGCGACGGCGGCCCGGTCGGTCTCCGGCAGCCGCCCGTGGGCCTCGGCGACGGACTGGGTCAGCCGGGCCGCGGCCTTCCCGGTCGGCGCGGCGAGCGCCACCCGCAGACCCGGTGCCCCGGGC
>NZ_WWFY01000508.1:0-369 GCF_009864975.1 Pseudonocardia sp. SID8383 | reverse complement strand
GAGCTCCGCTGCCCGCTACCGGGGCGCGACCGCGACGGCACCCGTCGGCCCAAGGGAGGTGCCACGACCGGTCGAGGGCCGGGCCCGGCCGCCGCGGGGCCGCCGGCGTCTCCGCGTCACCCTGGCCGGGGTCGTCCCGGTGGTGCTGGTCGCGTCCGTCACCGTCGCCGGTCTCCTCGGGACCGGGGTGCTCGGCGGGGTCGCTCCGGCGGACCAGCGGGTCGACGACCACGTCCCGGTACCGACCTTCGCGTCCGGCCCGTCCGTCGACGACGCCTCGTCGATCCCGATGCCGTCGCGCTGGTACGGCTCCGGCACCGGGATCGCGCCCACCACGGCACCGGTCGCGGCCCGCGAGACGCGCGCGGC
>NZ_WWFY01000507.1:0-389 GCF_009864975.1 Pseudonocardia sp. SID8383 | reverse complement strand
CGGCCTGCCTGGTCGCGGTCGGCACCACCGCCGCGCTGCGCGCCGACGCCGATGCGGCGCCCGGGATCGACTTCGTGGTGCCGCCCAACCCGGCCCTGCACGACGAGGAGGCCGCCGAGCAGGTCCGGGTCCGGCTCGTCGCCGAGACCACCGAGCGCGCCGCCCGGCTCGCCGAGCTGGAGACCGTCCTCGACGACGACCGCAGGCTGCGGGACCGGTTCGCCGCGCTGCGCGACCGTCGTCCCACCCTCGCCGACCTCACCGAGGCCGCCGAGGCCGCCGAGGCCGCACGGGCCGCGGCGGTCGCCGAGTACGAGGCGACCCGCGCCGAGGTCGAGGACGTCGACGAGCGCGCCGACCGGCTCACCGTCGACCGGCCCGGCCTGGAG
>NZ_WWFY01000506.1:0-1123 GCF_009864975.1 Pseudonocardia sp. SID8383 | reverse complement strand
TCGGCCGCCGCCCGCCGGACCGCCGCGTTCGTCGCCGACGCCCTCGAACGCGCCCGCCTGACCGACGGCGAGGCCGAGGCCGAGGCCGCCCGGCTGCGCGCGCTGCGGGCCCAGATCTCGCCGCACTTCGTCTACAACGCGCTCACCACGATCGCCTCGTTCGTCCGCTCGGACCCGGCGCGCGCCCGCGACCTGCTGGAGACCTTCGCCGAGTTCATCCGGCACTCGCTCGCCGCACGCGGCGACTACGTGCCGCTGGCCGGGGAGTTCCGCTCGGTCGAGGCCTACCTGACCCTCGCCCGCGCCGTCCTCGGCGAGCGGCTGCGGGTGCAGGTGCGGGTGGCGCCGGAGGTGCTGCCGGTGCCGGTCCCGGTGCTGGCGCTGCAGCCGCTGGTGGAGAACGCGGTGCAGCACGGTGTCGAGCGCTCCCCCGACGGCGGGCTGGTACAGGTCAGCGGCGAGGCCGAGGGGGACGTCTGCGTGATCACCGTCGACGACGACGGGCCGGGCATGAGCCCCGAGCACGCCCGCGCCGTACTGGCCGGCACCGCCGAGGGCGCCGGGCTGGCGCTGGTGAACGTCGACCGCAGGCTGCGCGCGGTCTACGGCCCCGATCACGGCCTGGTCATCGAGACCGCGCCCGGCGCGGGCACCCGGATCGTGCTGCGGATCCCGCGGTTCCAGCCCGGGGTGGTGATCTGAGGTGACACCCCCCGCCGAGCCACTGCGCGTACTGGCCGTCGACGACGTCGCCCCCGCCCTCGACGAGATCTGCGCGCTGCTGGCCGACGCGCCCGACGTCGGCGAGGTCGCACGGGCCGGCGGCGCGGTGGAGGCGCTGCGCGCGATCCCCACCGGCCGGTTCGACGCCGTCTTCCTCGACATCACCATGCCCGGGATGGACGGCCTGGAGCTCGGCGGTGTGCTGGCCGCGATGGCCACGCCCCCGGAGATCGTCTTCGTGACGGCGTTCGAGGAGCACGCCGTCGCCGCGTACGGCCTCGGCGCCGTCGACTACCTGCTCAAACCGGTCGGCGCGGACCGGCTCGCCGACGCGCTCGGCCGGGTGCACCGGGCCCGGGCGGGCCGCTCGGCCGCCGGGCCGGGCACCGCGGGGGGACCG
>NZ_WWFY01000505.1:0-407 GCF_009864975.1 Pseudonocardia sp. SID8383 | reverse complement strand
CGCACGGCCCCGAGCCGGCCGCCGTCACCGCGGTCCTCGACGCCGGTCGTCGCGCGGGCGGCACCGTCGTGTGCGACCTGCCCCGCTACCCCACCGACGCCGCACTCACCGCTCTCGGCACCGCCGACCTGACCGTCCTGGTGGTCCCCGCCGGGCTGCGGCCCTGCGCCGCGGCCGCCCGGGTCGCCGACGTGCTCGCCGAGCACGCCCGGGCCGTGGAGCTGATCGTGCGCGGGCCGTCCCCCGGCGGCATCACCCCCGACGAGGTCGTCGCCTCCCTCGGGCTGCCACTGCTCACGACCATGCGCCCGGAGCGGGACCTCGCCGGTGCCCTCGAACGGGGGCGGACCCCCGGCTCCGGGCGGGGTCCGCTCGCCACCGCGGCCCGGGCCGTGCACGAGCGCCTC
>NZ_WWFY01000051.1:0-2438 GCF_009864975.1 Pseudonocardia sp. SID8383 | reverse complement strand
ACCCGCCGCGGAGGGTGCGCGGGCCACCTGCGGGGTGCGACGGCGCGCCCCACCGGCGGCGGGAGCCGGGATCAGCGGTCGGAGCCGGGTGGGGCGGTGGTGCGGGCGGCGGCGCGGGTGACGGCGTCGGCGAACAGGTCGGCGACGCCGATCCCCGCGGCCTCGGCCATCGTGACGACCACCGAGGTGCGGGCGAACGAGCAGTACAGCCCGGCCTCCAGGAACCAGGGCCGGCCGTCCGGGTCGATGCGGAAGTCGAACAGCCCGTAGTCGCGGCAGCCCAGGGCGCGGAACGCCGCGCGGGCGGCGTCCTGCACCGGCCCGGTGGCCGGGTCGCCTGCGTCGACGATCCAGGACCGGGCGTCCTTCGCGACCAGGCGCAGGTCGCCGTCGCCGGTGCGGGCGAGCTTGTCGTCGGCGAGGCGGACCGGCTTGTCGACCGCGTCCATCCGGTACTCCTCCAGCGGCAGGCCGACCAGGTGGCCGTCGCGCTCCACCACCGCGCACCGGACCTCGCGGCCCAGCGGCACGAACTCCTCGACCAGGGCGCGGTCGCCGTGGACCAGGGCGGCCTTCACGGCCACCTCGAACCCGTCCGGGTCGTGGACGAGGGTGACGCCGACCGAGTTGTCGGTGTCCACCGGCTTGACGACGGCGGGTGGCCGGACCGTCGGCACCTGCCCGGCGCGCACCGTCTCCCCCGCCGGGACGGCGACCCCGCCCTCGGCGACGACCGCGCGGGCCAGTGCCTTGTCCGCGCCCAGCGCCATGACCTCGGGGGTGTTGCCGACGTAGCCGATCCCGAGCAGCTCGAACAGCGCCCGGTGGTGGGTCATCCCGGGCCGGCAGAACATCTGCGGCACCATCACGTCCACCTCCGCCCGGGCGATCTCGGCGACCGCCTCGGGGAGGGTCCGCAGTGGCGCGGCAGCGATCTGCTCCGGGTCGAGCCCGGCCGGGAACCGCCAGCCCTGCGGCGTCACGTACGCGACGACGAACTCGTAGCGCGCCGGGTCGGCGGTCGCGGCGAGGCAGTCCGCGGCGTAGAGCCGGGACAGGTCGCAGAAGAACTCGTCGACGCCCGAGCCGACGAGGTGCAGGACACGCAGCACGGTTCAGTCCCCCGCCGGTTCGACGAGCTTGCCGATGTTCACGTCGACGGTCACCCACGGCCGTCCGCGCAGCAGGTTGCCCAGCAGCAGCGAGGCGATCTGCAGGTGCGGGACCAGCAGGAACGGCAACGGGTCGTGCACGTCGAGCAGCGCCTCCCGTCCGTCGCGCACGATCCGCAACCGTTCCCGCCACGACCCGGGGTCGCCGAGGAGCCGGCCCAGCTCGTGGTGCAGCCAGTAGGTCGGCCGGGTCGCCGGTGCCGGCACGAGTGTGCCGGCACCGGCGTCGAGGTAGGCCGCGGCGACACCCGGGTGGTCGTGGAACAGGGTGATCGCGGAGTGGGTGCGCGGGTTGCACTCGATGGCCAGGACCCGGCCGTCGGGTGCCTCGATGAAGTCGAACGACAGCTGCCCGGTCACCCCCAGCTCGCCGCAGAACCGCCGCACCCAGTCCTCGATCGCCGGGTGGTCGACGTGGTCGTAGTTGAGGAGGAAGCTCGACGACGGACAGCAGCAGTACAGGCGGACCTCGCCGTCGCGGACGGTGGCGTGGGTGCAGTACTCGGTGCCCTCGACGAACTCCTGCAGGATCCAGGGGTTGTCCGGTGAGATCGGCAGGGTCGCCACGAACGCCGCGGTCTCGGCGCGGGTCGGGCGCGGCAGCCGGGTCAGGTCGCGGCGGCGCACCGGGTCGTAGCGCAGCGACTTGAGGATCCAGGTGCGCCCCGGGGTGGCGGCGAAGTCGTGGTCGACGACCTGCGCCGGGTCGGTGATGCGCCGCGCCGCGGGCACCGGCAGGCCGAACCCGGCGGCGGTCGCGGTGAACCGGTGCTTGTCGTCGAGCATCGCGACGACGTCGGCGTCGGGGTGCACGACCGCGCAGAACGGTTCGAGCAGCCGCTTGGCGTCGGCGTCGTACCAGCTCGCGACGGGGCTGCACACCGGCACGTACACGTCGGCCCCCTCCCGGCGGGCGATGTCGGCGAGCGCGTGGGCGTAACCCGGTGCGTCCGGGGCGGGGACGACGTGGAACGCGTCGACCGCCCGGGAGAACCGGTGCCCGGTGAAGCGGTAGCGGGCCTGCTCGACGAGCACGACCCGGTGGCCGGCACGGTGGAAGGCCCGTGCCAGCTCCAGCGCCTTGGTCATCTTCCCGCCGCTGAGCAGCACGGTCAGCGGCCGGTGCGGCCGGGCCCGCTCACGTCGGCGCAGGAGCCCGGCCAGCGCAGCGACGCCGGTGATCGCCAGGTCGGCGGGCAGGGCGGCGGTGAGCAGGGCGAGGGTGCCCGCGGTACGGACCCGGGTCGCCGCCGTGCCCTCGCGCGG
>NZ_WWFY01000504.1:0-410 GCF_009864975.1 Pseudonocardia sp. SID8383 | reverse complement strand
GAGCCCCGCCTCGAGCTGCGGGTGCACCCCCCGTTCGACGACGACGCCCTCCACACCTACCTCCAGGAGCTCGACGTGTCGGTGCTCCCGTACCGGTGGGGGACCCATTCCGGCTGGCTGGAGGCCTGTCACGACCTCGGCACGACCGCGCTGGTGCCCGACGTCGGACACTTCCGGGAGCAGGCGCCCTGCCTGACCTACGCCCTCACCGACGACGGACCCGACCGCGCCTCGCTCGGCGCCGCCGTCGCACTGGCGCACCGGACCCGTCCGACCTGGCGGGCCGACCCCGGCGACCGGGAACGGCGCCGCGCCGAGGTCGCCGACGCCCACGCCCGCGAGTACCGCCGCGTCCTGGCCGGGGTGGCGCGGTGACCGTCACCGTGCGGGTCGTCGCACCCGGGGCGTCC
>NZ_WWFY01000503.1:0-462 GCF_009864975.1 Pseudonocardia sp. SID8383 | reverse complement strand
CCCGCCGCCGCGGCGCGGGGCGCACCGCCGTCGTCGCGATCGCGCTCGGCGCGCTCGGCCTGGTCGCCGGCGTCGGGAACGCCCTGCTGGGCGCCTATCTGTTCCGCTGACCGGTCCGCAGCACCGGCTTGCCCGGGGCCCGGTCCGGTGACTCCAGGTGCGCGTGTGCGGCGGCGACGGCCGCGACGCCGTCGTCCAGGTCGAAGACCCGCTCCACCAGCGGGGTGAGCGTGCCCGCGGCGAGCCCGGCGCGGGCGAACGCCTCGGCACGGGCCAGCACCGCCGCGTCGCCGGTGACCTCACGGACATGGAAGCGGCGCAGCCACACCGGCGCGTACCCGGCCGCGGGCAGCGGTGTCGGCTCCCCGGACAGTCCGCCGTGGACGATCACCGCGCCGCCCGGAGCGCAGGCCCGCACCAGCCGGGCGACGCCGGGCCCGCCCTCGGCGTCGAGGACCAGGT
>NZ_WWFY01000502.1:0-3234 GCF_009864975.1 Pseudonocardia sp. SID8383 | reverse complement strand
CCGCCCAGTCGACGTCGGTCCCGCGGGTCCACAGCGCACCGGCCGCGACGAGCAGGGTGGCCTCCTCCCCCGCGCCGCGCCGCAGTGCGGGGACGGCGACGGCGCCGGGGGCGTTCTCGGCGACCAGCGCGGACAGCACGGCGTCCGGGCCGAGCTCGAGGAAGGTCCGCACGCCCAGGCCGGCCAGGGCCGCGACCCCGTCGCCGAAGCGGACGGCGCCGCGGGCGTGCCGCACCCAGTAGCCGGGGTCGGTGAGCTCGCCGGACACCTCGCCGGTCAGGTTCGAGACGACGGGGATCCGTGGCTCGGCGAAGGTGAGGCCGTCGACGACCCGGGCGAACTCGGCGAGCATCGGGTCGATCAGCGGCGAGTGGAAGGCGTGGCTGACGGACAGGGTGCGGATGCGCCGGCCCCGGTCCTCGAACCGGGCCGCGACGGCGGCGACGGCGTCGGCGTCGCCCGAGACCACGACCGCGTCGGGACCGTTGACGGCGGCGATCGCGACGTCGTCGCCCAGCAGCGGGGCGACCTCGTCCTCGCGGGCCTGCAGCGCGACCATCGCCCCGCCCGCGGGCAGGTCGGCCATGAGCCGGGCGCGGGCGGCGACGAGGGTGCAGGCGTCGTCGAGGGACAGGATCCCGGCGACGTGTGCGGCGGTGATCTCGCCGACCGAGTGGCCCCCGACGTGGCCGGGGCGCACCCCCCAGGACTCGACGAGCCGGTGGAGCGCGACCTCGGTCGCGAACAACGCGGGCTGGGTGAACCGGGTGTCGTCGAGCGCGGCCCGGTCGCTGCCCCAGACGACCTCGCGCAGCGACGCACCGAGCCGGGCGTCGAGCAGGGCGACGGTCTCGTCGAACGCCGCCGCGAACACCGCGAACCGGGCGTGCAGCTCGCAGCCTGCGCCGAGCCGCTGCGAGCCCTGCCCGGAGAACAGGACGGCGAGCCCGCCGCGGTCACCGGTGGGGACGACGTCGCGGGCGGCCTCGGTGAGCCCGTCGCCGGTGTGGACGAGCAGCGCGCGGTGCGCGAACGGGGTGCGGGTGGTGGCCAGCGCCTGGCCGACGTCGGCCGGGACGGGCGCCGCCGCGAGGGCGCGGACCCGTTCCAGCTGGGCGTCCAGTGCCGTGGCGGAGCGCGCCGAGACCGGCCAGGCGACGGCCTGCGGGCGCACCGCGGGCCCGGTGGGGACCGTGGACCCCGTGGGCTCCGCCGGGTCGGTGGGAGCCTGTTCCAGCACGACGTGGGCGTTGGTGCCGCTGATCCCGAACGACGACACCCCTGCACGCCGCGCACGCCCGGTGTCCGGCCACGCGGTCTGCCCGGTGAGCAGCCGGACCGCCCCCGCGGACCAGTCGACGTGGCTCGACGGCGCGTCGACGTGCAGGGTGCGGGGCAGCGTCGCGTGCTGCAGCGCCAGCACGGTCCGGATCACCCCGGCGGCACCGGCGGCGGCCTGGGTGTGGCCGAGGTTGGACTTCACCGAGCCGAGCAGCAGCGGCCGGTCGGGGTCACGGTCGGCGCCGTAGGTGGCGAGCAGGGCCTGGGCCTCGATCGGGTCGCCGAGCGCGGTGCCGGTGCCGTGCGCCTCGACGGCGTCGACGTCGGCCGGGGACAGCCCGCCGCTGGCCAGCGCCTGGCGGATCACCCGCTGCTGGGCCGGCCCGTTCGGGGCGCTGAGCCCGTTCGACGCGCCGTCGGAGTTCACCGCGGAGCCGCGGAGCACGGCGAGCACCGGGTGCCCGTGCGCGCGGGCGTCGGCGAGCTTCTCGACCACGAGCAGGCCGATCCCCTCGGACCAGCCGGTGCCGTCGGCGCCGTCGGCGAAGGCCTTGCAGCGTCCGTCCGGGGCGAGGCCGCCGTGCAGGCTGAACCCGGAGAAGTTCGCCGGGGTGGTCATCACGGTCACGCCACCGGCGAGCGCCAGACCGCACTCGCCGCTGCGCACGGCCTGGGCGGCGAGGTGCAGCCCCACCAGCGCCGACGAGCACGCCGTGTCCAGGGTGACGGCGGGGCCCTGCAGCCCGAGGGCGAACGACACCCGGCCGGACAGCACGCTGGCGGCGAGGCCGTTGCCGGCGTAGCCGCCCATGTCGTCGGCGGAGGCGAGGACGAGGTGGGTGTAGTCCTGGCCGTTGGTGCCGACGAAGACCCCGGTGCGGCTGCCGCGCAGCCCCTTGGGGTCGATCCCGGACCGTTCGAACGCCTCCCACGCGGTCTCCAGCAGCAGCCGCTGCTGCGGGTCCATCGCGAGCGCCTCGCGCGGGGAGATGTCGAAGAACGCGGGGTCGAACTCGGCGGCGCCGGGCAGGAACCCGCCCCGCTGGGTGGCGCTCGCCGCGGGACCGTCGCCGGCCAGCGCGTCGAGGTCCCAGCCGCGGTCGTCGGGGAACGGGCCGATGCCGTCGCGGCCGGCGGTGAGCAGCTCCCACAGGTCTTCCGGGGAGCGCACCCCGCCGGGGAACCGGCAGGCCATCCCGACGATCGCGACCGGCTCGTGCCGGGCTGCCTCCGCCTCGGCCAGTCGTCGCCGGGTGTCGTGCAGATCGGCCGTGACCCACTTCAGGTAGTCGACGAGCTTCTGTTCGTCGGGCATGGTCCTGTCCGCCTCTCTCGTTCGTGGGGGTCCGGGGTCAGCGCGCCGACGACCGGCCGAGTTCGTTGTCGATGAAGGCGAGGACCTGCTCGGTGCTCGCCGATTCGAGGCGTTCGTCGACGGCGGTGCGGCCGTCGGGGTCGGCGCCGTCGGTGCGGGCCCCGTCCCACTGCTCCAGCAGTCGGCGCAGCCGGCGGGCGACCCCGCTACGGGTCTCGGCGTCGGCACCGTCGGGGGACAGCGCGGCCTCCAGCCGGTCCAGCTCGGCCAGCGGGGAGGACGCCCCCCGGTCCGCCGAGCCGAGCACCTCCTCGTCGAGGTGGCGGGCCACCTCGGCCGGGGTGGGGTGGTCGAACACCAGCGTTGCCGGGAGCCTGGACCCGGTGGCGGCCGCCAGCCGCATCCGCAGCTCCAGACCGGTGAGCGAGTCGAACCCGAGCCGGCTGAAGTGCCGGTCGGCGGGGACCGCCTCGGCACCGGTGTGCCCGAGCACCGCCGCGGTCTCGGCGCGGACGAGCGCCAGCAGCTCGGCGTGCCGGGCGCCGGGCTCCATCCCGGCGAGCCTGCGGAGCAGACCGCCCGCGCCCTCGGTGGCGGCCGCGGTCCGGCGCCTGCTGCGCACCAGGGCGCGGAGCACG
>NZ_WWFY01000501.1:0-526 GCF_009864975.1 Pseudonocardia sp. SID8383 | reverse complement strand
ACCCGCACCCGGACGTCGACGACGGCGCGGTCGCCGTCGGTGCTGACGCGGCCCGGCAGCACGAGGTCGGCCCGCTGGCGTCCGGTCCCGGTCCAGCCGAGCAGCCCGTCGGCCGCGGTCGTGGGCAGGTAGGCGGAGAGGACGCGGCCGCGGCGGGCGACGTCGTCCTCGTCCCAGGACAGCAGGTCCGCGGCGAAGGCCCCGGCCAGTGCGGACGCCTCGGCGGGGTCGACGATCGGCGAGGGGGTCCCGACCGGCGCTCCGGACGAGCGGGCGGCCGGACCGTGATCGGACAGAGCCGGGCCGGACGGCGCCTGTGTGGTGGGCGCCGATCCGGAGGACGCCGGGCCGGAGGGCACAGCGGGTGTCGCCCGTCCGGACGGCGCTGCGGAGCCGGACGGGTCCGGGTCAGCGGGTGCCGGACCGGACGCAGCGGCCGCGGTGTCGGACACGGACGGCGGCACACCGGTATCCGCGCCGCCGTGGGTGCCGTCGGCCCGCGTCGTCGCGGCAGGCGCCCACGCCG
>NZ_WWFY01000500.1:0-547 GCF_009864975.1 Pseudonocardia sp. SID8383 | reverse complement strand
CGCGGTCGCGGCGAGCCCGGCGGGCACCGCGTCCACACCGGGCACCGCGTCCGCACCGGATGCGGCGTCCTGCGGGGCGGACCCGCACGGGGTCTCGTCGAGGGCCAGCAGGGACACGATCCCGGTGAGCCCGGCGTCGGCGTGCCCGGTGAGCACCGCGGCGAGGCCGGCCCGGTCGGTGCCGGTGCCGTCGAGGTCGACCCGGACGGTGTCCGGTCCGAGGGCGTCCACGACCTCGCCGACCCAGGGGTCCCCGGCCGCGACGGCCGGGACGAGCACGAGGTGGCGGCCCGGTTCCACGGCCGTGGGCAGCGTCAGCGGGCGCCAGGACTCGCGGTAACGGAGCCGGTCGAGCGATGCGTCGCTGCGCCGGCGGCTGCGCCAGGCCGCGAGTGCGGGCAGCACGGCGCCGAGCCGCTCGCCGTCGACGTCGAGGTGGGCGGCCAGCAGGCCGAGGTCCTCCCGCTCGACGGCCGCCCAGAACTCGGTGTCCTCGCCGGTGCCGGTGGCCGGGCCCGCGGCGAGCCGCGGCCAGAACCGTTCGTGC
>NZ_WWFY01000499.1:0-3771 GCF_009864975.1 Pseudonocardia sp. SID8383 | reverse complement strand
GCTTCGAGGGCGTCGCCCCCTACGGCCCGGAGCGGGAGGGCTGGGACCTGGCCCGCGAGCTCGCGGCCGCCGGGCGGCTCGGTGCGGGCGCACGGCGCGAGCTGGCCGCACGCGAGGCGGCGCTGCACTACGACGGACGCACCGCCCCGCGACCCCGGAACCGCCTGTCCCGATGGTGGCACCGGTCACGACGGGAACGATCAGGGCCGAGGTCCGGACCCTCGGACGGGTGACGACGTTGCCATCGCCACATTCCCCACCGGTAACTTCCGGCGGCTCTGCTCTTACACTCCGCCTAACCCTGCGCCGGAGCATCGGGCCGGCGCCGTGACCGGAGGAGTTCGACTGTGCCCGCACTGCGCAAAGTGCTCGTCGCCAACCGGGGAGAGATCGCCGTCCGCGTGATCCGAGCAGCGAAGGACGCGGGACTTCAGAGCGTCGCCGTCTATGCCGACCCGGACCGGGACGCGATGTTCGTGCGGCTCGCCGACGAGGCCTTCGCGCTGGGTGGCTCCACCGCCGCCGAGTCCTACCTCGACATCGAGAAGGTCATCGGTGCCGCGAAGCAGGCCGGTGCCGACGCGATCCACCCCGGCTACGGCTTCCTGTCGGAGAACGCCGACTTCGCCCAGGCCGTGATCGACGCCGACCTCACCTGGATCGGCCCGTCGCCGCAGTCGATCCGCGACCTCGGCGACAAGGTGACCGCACGTCACATCGCCCTGAAGGCCGGCGCCCCGTTGGTGCCCGGCACCAAGGACCCGGTGAAGGACGCGGACGAGGTCATCGCCTTCGCCGACGAGCACGGCCTGCCGGTCGCGATCAAGGCCGCCTTCGGCGGTGGCGGGCGCGGCATGAAGGTCGCCCGCGAGCGCTCCGAGATCGCGGAGCTGTACGAGTCCGCGGTCCGTGAGGCCACCGCGGCGTTCGGCCGCGGCGAGTGCTTCGTCGAGCGCTACCTGGACAAGCCGCGCCACGTCGAGACCCAGGTGCTGGCCGACCAGCACGGGAACGTCGTCGTCGTCGGGACGCGGGACTGCTCGCTGCAGCGCCGCTTCCAGAAGCTCGTCGAGGAGGCGCCCGCGCCGTTCCTGAGCGACGAGCAGCGCAAGACCCTGTACGACGCCTCGAAGGCGATCTGCAAGGAGGCCGGCTACTACGGCGCCGGGACCGTCGAGTTCCTGGTCGGCCAGGACGGCATGATCACCTTCCTCGAGGTCAACACCCGTCTGCAGGTCGAGCACCCGGTCTCGGAGGAGACCACCGGGATCGACCTGGTCCGCCAGATGTTCCGGATCGCCGAGGGCCAGGAGCTGGACTTCGACGACGACCCGCAGCCGCGCGGGCACGCGATCGAGTTCCGCATCAACGGCGAGGACGCCGGGCGCAACTTCCTGCCGGCGCCGGGCACCGTCGAGCGGATCTGGTACCCGGCCGGCCCGGGCGTCCGGATGGACGCGGGCGTCGAGGACGGCTCGGTCATCGGGGGTCAGTTCGACTCGCTGCTGGCAAAGCTGATCGTGTGGGGCAGCGACCGGCAGCAGGCGCTGCAGCGGGCCCGTCGCGCACTGGGCGAGTTCAAGGTCGAGGGCATGGCGACCGTGCTCGAGTTCCACCGTCTCGTCGTCGAGGACCCGGCCTACGCCGCCGAGACCCTCGAGGACTTCACCGTGCACACCCGCTGGATCGAGACCGAGTGGGACAACACCGTCCCGCCGTTCGAGGGCGGCGCGGGTGCCGAGGACGAGTCCGGCGAGCGGCAGACCGTCGTCGTCGAGGTCGGCGGGCGACGCCTGGAGGTCTCGCTGCCCGGTGACCTCGCCCTCGGCGGCGGCAACGGCAGCGGCGCGGCCAAGGCGGCCCCACGCAAGCGCGGCGGCAAGGGCGGCGGCGGGGCGAAGGCCTCCGGCGACGCCGTCACCGCGCCGATGCAGGGCACGATCATCAAGGTCGCGGTCTCCGAGGGCGACACCGTCGAGGTGGGTGACCTGATCGTCGTCCTCGAGGCGATGAAGATGGAGAACCCGGTCACCGCGACCAAGGCCGGCACCGTGACCGGCCTGGACGCGGAGCAGGGCGCCTCGGTCACCCAGGGCACGGTCATCTGCGAGATCAAGGACTGAGTCCCCTGGACCAGGTGCCCGCCCCCGCTCCCGACCCGGTACTCGATCCGGTCGAGATCAACGCCGGGACGTGGTACCTGCGCGGACCACGGCACGACGGCCGGGTGGACGACCGCCCGGCCGTCGCCGCGTCCTGCCGGGACCCGGAGATCCGGCGCTGGCGCAACCGTCCGGACCCGGCCGCCCCGGACTTCGACGAGCAGGTGACCGCGCACGTCGCGGACCGGATCGACGGCTGGGCCCGCGGCACCCGCTGTGCCTGGGCCGTCGCCGAGCCGACGACCGGGGAGATGCTCGGCGAGATCACCCTGGAGCACCTGGACATCGCCCATGGCACCGCCGAGCTGCGCTGCTGGACGCTGCCCGGCGCCCGCGGACGCGGCCTGGCCCGCACCGCGGCCGGGGCGGTCGTGCGCTTCGCCTTCGGCGGGCTCGGGTTGCACCGCGTCACCTGGATGCACGCCGAGCCGAACCGGGCGTCGGCCGCCGTCGCCGCGGCGCTGGGGTTCGTGCCGGAGGGGCGGCTGCGGGAGGCGTGGACCGTCGACGGCGAGCGGGTCGACGTCGTCGTGCTGGGGCGGTTGGTGGGCGAGGGCTGAGGCGGTCCGCGCGGCCCCGTCGCCCGCGCGTCGACAACCGCGTTCCGCGGAACGCGCTGTGCCGACCGGGTCACCGCCCGTTGACCGGCACGTCGCGCCGTTCTAGCGTTTCCGGCGTGTCGCGCACGCCGTCCGGCGCCCGCGGCACGCAACGTCACAACTCCACAGCCGACCCGTGTGCCCGATCCACGGGGCCCGGAACTACCGCCACGCGGAGTACCGCGCCGCGGATCCGCTCGCCACGCAGGCCCAGCCGCGCCGTGAGCCGTCCCAGTTCGACCGAGACGTCACAGGATCCGTCATGCCCCCAGAGTTCGACATCGCGCCGACGACGTTCCATGTCACGACGCACGTCCACACCGACGGCCCGATCCCGGGCCCGCACTCCCTGCTCACCCTGACCTCCTCCGCGTACGGAGCGGACGGGGTCCTGATCGGCACCTTCACCGCCAACCTCCGGGAGCTCCCGGGGGCCACCCTGCACCCGACCGCGCTGGCGACCTGGCGCACCCGGGCGGAGGACTGGCTCCTGACCCGGCGGGCCTCGCGCCCACCGGGGCAGGTGGCGAACGACTACGCAGCCTGGGTCACCGACCTGGGCGAGCGTGCGCTGTTCGTCGCCGACCCGGAGGAACCGGACCACCTGTTCGTCTACTGGTACCTGCAGCGTTTCGCAGGCCGGTGGCCGTTCGCGGGGACCGTTCCCGCCCTCGGCGGGACGCCCCGGCCCTGGGCCCCACCGCCGTGCCCGCTGCGCGGGTGCGCCCCGGTCGAGGTCCCGGAGCCGACCGAGGTGACGGCGGCCTGACCGCGACACACACCCCCGTCCGCGCCGATGACCACCGGTGTGGACGGGGGCGTCGTCGTGTGCGGGCTTCGCGATCGCGACCGTTCCGCGGCGAACCGCCGCGGCGACGGCCGGTGCGGGCCTAGCGTGCGCCCGTCCGTGATCCGCCCGTCCGCACCGGAGGCCGACGTGCCCGACATCCACCCGGACCTGCGTGTCGACCCGGCCGCCCCGGCCGGGGCGGCGGAAGCGCTCGACCGGG
>NZ_WWFY01000498.1:0-927 GCF_009864975.1 Pseudonocardia sp. SID8383 | reverse complement strand
GCCGCGGCCGTCGCCGGGCGTGAGCCGCCGGGGGAGCCTGCGGTGTCGGCCGAGCCGCTCACCGTCGTGGTCGCGACGCGGGGGCGGCCGGAGAGCGTACGCCGCTGCCTGGCCGCGGTGCTGGCAGGCGACCACCCGGACGTGACCGTGCTCGTCGTCGACAACGATCCGCCCGACGAGCGCACCCGCGAGGTCGTCCGTGACTGCGCGGACCCGCGGGTCCGCTACGTCCGCGAGCCGCGCCGCGGTGTCTCGGTCGGGCGCAACCGCGGCCTCGCCGAGGCCCGCACCGCGGTCGTCGCGTTCACCGACGACGACACCGAGCCCGACCCGCGGTGGGCGTCGCGGATCGCCGGGGCCTTCGCCGAGGACCCCGGTCTCACCGCGCTGAGCGGGCCGGTGCTCGCCGCGCGGCTGGAGACGCCCGAGGAGCGGGCCGCCGACGTCGCGCTGGCCTGGAACAAGGGCTTCCTGCCGCGCCGGTTCCGGCTCGACGACCCGCCCGCGGACTCCCCGGTGTTCCCGTTCTCCCCGGGCCTGTTCGGGATCGGGGCCAACCTGGCGGTGCGTGCCGAGCCGGTCCGTGCGCTCGGCGGGTTCGACGAGGCGCTCGGCCCGGGCCGGCCCACCCGCGGAGGCGAGGACATCGAGCTGCTGGTCCGGATCGTGCTCGACGGCGGCACCCTGGCCTACCTGCCCTCGGCCTGGGTGTGGCACCACCACCGGCCGTCGCCGGGGGAGCTCCGTGAGCAGATGGGCGGCTACGCGCTGGGTCTGGGCGCGTTCCTGGGCAAGGTCGCGCTGGACCCGCGGGCGCGCCGGCTGGCGGTGCGCCGGTTCCCGGCCGCGCTGGGGCGGCTGCGCGACATCGTGCGCCGCGAGTCCTCGACGCCGGTCACGGTCGCGCGGGCCCGGCAGGAGCCCGCG
>NZ_WWFY01000497.1:0-1153 GCF_009864975.1 Pseudonocardia sp. SID8383 | reverse complement strand
GACACCGCGGGCCCGATGTCCCGCGGGTCGGACGCCCGCAGCGTCGCGACCACGGCCCCGGCCCGCGCGGTCAGGTCCAGCGCGACGACGGCCGGTCCGTGCGGCAGCCGCAGCGTGCGCCGGTACGTGCCGCCGGTGACGGCCTCGACGCCGTCGACGGCGCGGGCCGCGAGGTGGTCGAGCAGGCCGTGCGGGTCGAACGGGGATCGGTAGGGCAGGCGCAGGACCAGCGCTCCCGGCGGACCGGGCTCACGGGTCCGCGACCGGCGGGCGGCCTCGGCGCGCAGCTGCGAGGGCGGGACGCCGTAGACGGTGCGGACGGTGTCGTTGAACTGGCGGACGCTGCCGAACCCGGCGGCGAACGCGACGTCGGCCAGCCCGAGCGGGGTGGTCTCGACCAGGATGCGGGCGGTGTGCGCGCGCTGCGCGCGGGCCAGGGCCAGGGGCCCGGCGCCCACCTCGGAGGTGAGGATCCGGCCGAGCTGGCGGGGCGAGTAGCCCAGCCGCGACGCGAGCCCGGGGACCCCGTCGCGCTCGACGACGCCGTCGGCGATCAGGCGCATGGCCCGCCCGGCGGCGTCCGCGCGCAGGTTCCACTCCGGCGAGCCGGGGACGGCGTCGGGCAGGCACCGCCGGCAGGCGCGGTAGCCCGCGGTCTGCGCGGCGGCCGCGGTGCGCAGGAACTCGACGTTGCGCGAGCGCGGAGGCGGTACCGGGCAGGACGGGCGGCAGTAGATGCCGGTGGTGCGCACGGCCGTGACGAACTGGCCGTCGAACCGCGCGTCCTTGGCGGCGACGGCGCGGTAACAGGCGTCGTGGTCGAGCAGCACGGCACCGACGATGCCACTGGGCGACCGCCGTCACTGGCGGGAATCGGTCACCGGTGTCCGGGGTCCGGTCTACGGGCAGAGCGCGCCCGACACCCACCCCTGCTCGCAGGCGAAGCGGACCTCCTCCTCGCGCGAGGCGTCCCGGTCGGGGACCCCCGACGGGCGCTCGCGGATCCGCTCCGGGGTGGTGCGCGGCGGGTCGGCCGGGGCCGGGGTCGCGACGGGGGCGGGTTCGACCGGCTCGGGGGCGGCCGTCTCCCGCTCCCGGGTGACGCCGCCGGTGTCGTCGCGCACGACGGGTGCGCTCCCGCGCGACGGGGCCG
>NZ_WWFY01000496.1:0-1218 GCF_009864975.1 Pseudonocardia sp. SID8383 | reverse complement strand
GGTCGGGCATCGCCAGCACGACGGCGTCGGCGCGCTCGCCGTCGACGGTCGGGCCGTCCGGTCCGGGGCGGACCCGCTCGACGGTGCGGCCGGTGCGGACGACGAGGTCACGGGCGGTGTCGGTGACCAGCGACCGCAGCCCGGCCGGTGCCGCGAACCGCAGCGGACCCGGGTTGTCCGCGCCCCGGACCGCGCCGTCGAACACCGCGAGGGTGTCGGTCCACCGGCGGACCAGGCCGTCGTCGCGCCAGCGGCGGACGCGGGCGTCGAACCGGTCGTCGGAGACGGTGAAGTAGGCGGCGCCGATGTCGGCGGGACGGCCGTCGTGGCGGTGCACCGCGAGCCGTCCCCCGGCTCCGCGGGCCCGCTCGTACACCGTCACGTCCACGCCGCGGGCGACCAGCTCCGCGGCGCAGGTCACCCCGGCGATGCCGGCCCCGATCACGATCACGCCCACACCGGGACCCTAGGCGGGGGTCGCCCCGGGAGCACGCCCACGGTTAGGGTGACCTAACAACGAGGGGGATGCGATGGAACACGTGACCGACGAGGCCAGGCTCCGGGAGATCATCGGCGAGGTGCCCGGGTTCATCCGGGACAAGGCACGCGACCGGGTCGACCCGGTGACCGCGGAGTTCCTGGCCGCGGCGCCGTTCTTCCTGCTGGCGACGACCGGGCCGGACGGCGTCGACGTCTCGCCCCGGGGCGACCCGGCGGGCTGTCTGCTGGTCCTCGACGAGCACACGATCGCCTTCGCCGACCGCAAGGGGAACCGCAGGCTCGACTCGATGCGCAACATCCTGCACGACCCCCGGGTCGGGATGATCGTCGTCGTGCCGGGGTCGAACGACACCGTGCGGATCAACGGGCGGGCCCGGATCGTGCACCGGCCGGACTTCGCCGACCGGCTCACCGTGCAGAGCTCGACGCCCGAGGTGGCGATCGTCGTCGAGATCGACGAGCTGTTCCTGCACTGCGCGAAGGCGTTCCTGCGCTCGTCGCTGTGGGACACGGCGACGTGGCCGGGCACGGGCGCGGTGCCCAGCGCCGGGAAGCTGGTGAAGGGCCAGTACCGGGTGCCCGGTCCGGCGCGGGCGATCGACGCGGCGCTGCGCCGCGACGGGCGGGTCAACCAGTACTGACCCGGCCGGCGCCGGTGGCCGCGTCGAGCAGGGCGGCGACGCGGTCGTGCCGGTCGCGCCACCACGCGGCACGGTC
>NZ_WWFY01000495.1:0-1333 GCF_009864975.1 Pseudonocardia sp. SID8383 | reverse complement strand
GCCGGGGCCGAGACCGGTGAGGCCCGGATCGTCCCCGGCCTGCTGCGCGACCTCGACGCCGACCGGCGCGGCGCCGTCACCCAGGTCGCCCGCTGCGTGCTGCGCTCGCTGGAGACCATCGCCGCGGCCCCGGACGCCGACCGGCTGCGCGAGGTCGTCGGCCGCCTGGTCCACCAGGGCCTGCGCGCCGAGTTCGAGGCGCTCCAGGGGCACTCCGCCCGCCAGCGCGACGACCGCGCCCGCTACGCCGCAGGCCCCGCGATCGAGATCGTGGAGCCGCTGCCCCAGGGCGGCGCCGACGTGATCCGCCGCTACCTGGACTCCCTCGACTCCGGCGGCCGGACCCGGTCCTACTTCCGCCCGCAGGAGCAGAAGGACGCCGAGCCGCACCTGCGCCGCTTCCGCGTCGCCGGTGAGGCCCCGCAGAACCACGACCACGTGGTCGCGATCGTCCACCACCTCGACCTGACCCGCCGCGACGACGAGATCGCGCGGCTGTGCTCGATGCTGGGGCTGCCGATCCCGCGGGACCCCTCCGAGCTGCCCGCGCTCACCGACACCCTGGACCGGGTGGCGGCGACCGCACGGTCGGTCGGCGCGCTCCGCCACGACGTGCTGTTCCTGCAGCAGGACTCCCCGGTCTCGGTGCCGGACCTGGCCGCCGCGGAGCGGGTCGCCCGCGCGATCGTCGACTACGACGAGCACGGCGACCCCGCCGAGGCCGCCGACGAGCTGGAGCGCCTGGCCGCCACCTGCGCCGACCGGGTGCCCGACGGGGCACGGGCCCCGGAGCACGAGGCCGTCGTCGCGGCGCTGCGGGCGCACGACCCGCAGGCCTACACCGACGCGTGCGAGGAGCTCGACCGCGCCCGGCGCGAGGTCGCCGACCGGGACGAGCTGGACCGGCTGCTCGGCGAGCTCGCCGGGACCCACCCACAGCTCGCCGAGACCTGGGCGGCCGACGCCGGCCGCGGCGTCCCGGGCTTCGGCCTGGTCGTCTCCGAGCCCGTCGACGACGTCCTCGGCACGCTGCCCCCGGCGGACACCGCCGACCTGGTGGTCGTGCTGGGTGCGGGTGCGATGCAGGCCGACGGGCTGCTGCTGACCGCGGCGGCGCCGCGGATGCTCGCCGTCGTCGGGGACGAGCCGCGGGCAGCCTCGTCCGGGACGACCCTGCTCGAGGTGCTGAACCAGGCCTCGGCGCGGTTCCTGCGCGGCACCGGGGACCGCACCGCCGCCGTGCGGCCGGACCCCGCGGTCCCGGTCGTCCCGCCGCTGTCGTCGGTGCCCGCCGCCCGTACGGCCGCGGAGGCACCGGAGGTCCCGGTCGCCG
>NZ_WWFY01000050.1:0-2403 GCF_009864975.1 Pseudonocardia sp. SID8383 | reverse complement strand
CCGAGCAGCACCACGAGCACCCCGGCACGGCACCCGCCCGACGCCTGCGGCGGCGACGCCGCGACGGCTCCGGTGCGATCTCGACGGTGGTCTCGACCGCGCTCATCGCCGCACCGCCGGACCCGGGGTGGACCGGTCCCGCCCGCGGGTCGCCCCACCGCCGTCGTCCCCGGGGTCGGGGCCCCCGGCGGGACCAGCGTCTCCAGCGCCATGCACCGTCTCCTGCGTCATTGCGGCACGATCCGCCACCGCGGGTGCCCCTTCCGGTCGTTGCGCAGAGCAAGCCCAAAGGACGCTGAGCGATCACCGAGAGTCCACATTCGAGCCGCACGGCGGAGATCCGGTTCTGCGTGCCGATCAGGGGTGCGTAACCGGTGACTGCGTGCATAGGATGCCCGCTGATCCGCAGTTCGTGATCGGCGAACGGCGCGGGGAGTCGATCCCGGGAGGGTGTTCGTGAGGATCCGAGGACGAGTGGCCGGCGCCGCGCTGGCGGTGACGGCGCTGTTCGCGCCGGCGGGCTGCGGCGGGGGAGCCGGGGGCGGCGGGACCGCCGCGCAGCCGGGCGGCGAGGCGCAGGGCGGCACGCTGACGGTGTTCGCCGCGGCGTCGCTGACCGGTACGTTCGGTGACCTGGAGAAGAAGTTCGAGGCCGCCAACCCGGGCACGGACGTGGTGTTCAACTTCGCCGGGTCCTCGGCCCTGGCCCAGCAGATCAACCAGGGCGCCCCGGCCGACGTGTTCGCCTCGGCCGACCAGAACAACATGACCAAGGTGACCGACGCGGGCAACGCCCAGGGGCAGCCCGAGGTCTTCGCCACCAACACCCTGCAGATCGCGGTCGCGCCGCAGAACCCGAAGCAGATCGCGTCGCTGCAGGACCTGAGCAGGCCCGGCCTGCGGACCGTGGTCTGCGCCCCGCAGGTGCCGTGCGGCTCGGCGACGGAGAAGGTGGAGAAGGCCGCCGGCGTGGACATCACGCCCGTCTCCGAGGAGCAGGACGTCAAGTCGGTGCTGCAGAAGGTCACCACCGGCAACGCCGACGCCGGGGTCGTCTACCGGACCGACGTCGCCGCGTCGACGGGGCAGGCGCAGGGCGTCGACATCCCGCAGGCGTCGGAGGCGGTCAACCAGTACCCGATCGTCGTCCTGAAGAACACGAAGAACGCCGAGCCGGCGCAGAAGTGGGTGCAGTTCGTGAACGGCGACGAGGGCCGTCAGGTCCTCGGGGCGGCCGGCTTCGGCGCCCCCTGACCCCGGTTCAGGGCACGGGGACCGACACCCGTCCCACGAGCCACGGATAGGAGTCCGACAGGGCCTGGGAGAACAGGTCGAAGTCGTGCCCGCCCCCGGGCACGATCACCAGCCGGTTCTCGACACCGGCCCGGGTCGCCACCGCCGACAGCGTGTGCGCGGCGGCGGCCGGATCGGTGTCGGCGTCACCCGCCTCGAACCAGCCGGCGATCCCGGGGGCCCGGTTCGCGGCCAGCAGCGTCGCCGGGTCGTGTGCGGCGAACGCGGCCTGCGACCCGCCGAACAGCCCGGCGACGGTGTCCGGGACTCCGCCGTTGGAGTCCCCGACCCGCGGGCCGAGCAGTCCGGCGTAGTCACCGAACGTGGCGAACACCGTGGGATGGCGCAGCGCCAGCATCGCCGCGCAGCTGCCGCCCTCGGACAACCCCGCCACCGCCCACGACGGCCCCGGCGGCCGCGTCCCCAGCAGCCTGCTCACCACCCGGGGCACGTCGCGGGTCAGGTAGGTCTCGACCTTCGCCGTCGGGGTGTCGACGCACTCGGAGTCCGCGGTGTAGGTGCCGTTGACGTCGGGCATCACCAGGATCGGTGCCACCCCGTGGTGCTGGGCGGCCCAGGCGTTCGCGACGTCGGCGGCGCCCCCGGAGTCCACCCAGTCCACCGGACGGCCGGGGGTCCCGTGCAGCAGCACGATCACCGGCAGCTGTGGCCGGGGCCGTTCGTACCAGGCGGGCGGCACCCACACGACCGCGGGCCGGGCCGCGAAGTGCGACGCCGTCCCCGGGATCGGGATCTGCACGACCTGACCGGTCGCCGGGACCTTCCGGCTCAGCAGCAGCTGGGCGACCCCGATCCCCTCCGCCGGTCCGGTCCCGGCCACGTCGCCGACGGTCCGCAGGTAGTCCAGACCGGCGTTCACCCCGACCAGGGCGCTCGCCGGCAGCACCACCGCGACGACGCCCGTCGCGCCCAGCCGGGCGAGGATCCGCAGCGACCGGTGGTGACGACGGTACGGATCGGGGACTCCGGGGCGCGTGCCGCGTGGACCGGCCAGGTCGCCGAGCAGCCGCTGGGCGGGTCGCAGGGGGAACCGGACGGCGGCTGACCGCCCGCCCCCTGACACCCCGGCGCGCCGCTCAGCGTGGCGCG
>NZ_WWFY01000494.1:0-1593 GCF_009864975.1 Pseudonocardia sp. SID8383 | reverse complement strand
GGGCCCGCGGCGCGCACGGCACCGCCGTCACCCCCGCCGGGCAGCCGGAGCCGATGACCCGCGAGGAGCTGGCCGGGCGCCGCCGTCGCGGCCGCCGGGTGTTCGCGCTGTGGATGGTGCTGCTCCTGCTGCTGGCCGCGCTGGCCGGGACGGGCGCCTGGTGGCTCGGGTCGGGCCGCTGGACCACGATGCCCGCGGTCACCGGCCTGGACCGCGAGCGGGCGACCGCACTCGTCGCCGAGTCCGACCTGACGCCCACGGTCACCGAACGGGCCGACGACGACGTGGCGCCCGACCTCGTCGCGCAGGTGGACCCGGCCCCGGAGACCCGGGTGCTGCGCGGGACCACGGTCACCCTGGTGGTGTCGACCGGCCGTCCCGCGGTGCCCGACGTGCCCGCGGGCAGCGCCGTGGACACCGCGGAGGACGCCGTGCGCCGCGCCGGGCTGACCCCGGTGCGCTCGACGAGCGCCGAGGAGTTCAGCAGCGAGGTCCCCGCCGGTGCGGTGATCCGCACCGACCCGCCCGCCGGGACCCGGCTCGCCGGTGGTGCCGCGGTCACCCTGGTGACCAGCCGGGGCGCCGAGCCCGCACCGCCGCCCCCGGCGCCGACCGCCGAGCCCGCGGCGCCCACCTCCGTGCCGTTCGTGATCGGCATGCGGGCCGACGAGGCGGAGGCGCTGCTGCGTCAGGACGGCTTCGAGGTCGACATCGAGCGCAGCTTCCCCTTCGGTCGCCGCGACGGCCGCGTCGTCGGTCAGGACCCGGGGGCGGGCGGCGACGCCGAGCCCGGCGACACGATCACCCTGACCGTGCTCTGAGCCCGCGCCGCGGGTCGGAGCCGGCGCCCCGGCCGGATGGCGGTCCGGCCGGGACACCGGCGTTCGAGGGGCCTACAGCCCGAAACGGGTGCGCTCGGCGTCGCCGATCGCGGGCAGCTGCGCCCCGGCGACGGTGACCGCGAGGGCACCGGCGCGCACGGCGTAACGCGCGGCGTCCGGCAGGTCGTCCCCCGCGGCGAGCCGCACGGCGACGGCCGCCAGGAACGCGTCGCCCGACCCGGTGGTGTCCACCACATCGGCCCGCATCGCATCCACTGTGGACACAGTAGCCGTTCCCGCGTCGTGCACCTCGCAGCCCGCGGCCCCGCGTGTCACGACCGACCGGGGCACCGGGTGCCCGCCCAGCAGCGCGGCCTCGTGCTCGTTGACCACGAGCACGTCGGTGGCGGCGAGCAGCTCGGCGGGCACCGGGGCGTAGGGCGAGAGGTTCAGCACCACCGTGGTCCCGGCGGCTCGGGCGGCCCGGGCGGCGGCCAGCACCGTCGGGACACCGATCTCCAGGCACAGGGTCAGCACCGCGACGTCGTCGAAGGCGGGCAGGTCCCCCGGCTCCAGGGCGGCGTTGGCACCGGGCGAGACGACGATCGTGTTGTCGCCCGCGGCGTCGACGGTGATGACCGCGGTGCCGGTGGCCGCGCCGGTCCGCACCACGACCCGGTCGACGTCGGCACCGGCGGCGGCGACGGCGTCGCGGACGGTCCGGCCGTGGTCGTCGTCGCCGACCGCGCCGACCATGCCCACGCCGACCCCC
>NZ_WWFY01000493.1:0-1618 GCF_009864975.1 Pseudonocardia sp. SID8383 | reverse complement strand
GCCCCCGGGCCGCAGGACACCGGGGGGTACCGGGCCGTCCCCGCCCGCACCGGTGGCCCGTACGGCGCCGGCCCCGCCCGGCGCGGCTGAGCCGCCCGCAGGTCCGCGGCGACGACCCTCCGCCACGACCGCGCTAGGACGTGCTGACGTCCGGACCCGGCCCCAGCAGGGCCGGGTCCGACGATGCGGCGACGAGCCTGCCGTGCGGGTCGGCGACCAGCCGTCGCGTCGTGGTGTCGAGGACCCCGAGGGTGCACTCCACCTCGGCCGCGAGATCGTCCGTGCGAGCCCCGTCGGCCGCGGCCACCCGGACGATCCGGTGACTCATCGTGAACGGTTTGCGCGCCGTGAACGCGATCACCGAGTCGATCCGCAGTTCGTCGCCGGCGCGCAGCTCGGCCCGGAAGTGCACCGTCGTCGACAGCAGCACGATCGTCAGACCGTGAGCGCCGAGCGCGTGCTGGGACAGCCCGGCGGCACGGAAGTGCTCCATCCGGGCGTGCTCGCCGTACTGGTGGTAGACGGCATGGTTGACGTGCCCGTTCACGTCCATCTCGTAGCTGCGGACACCGATCCGGACCCCGAACGGCGGAGACTGCTCGACGCTCATGCTCCACACCCTGCCAGCCGGGCCGGACCACCCCGGGCAGCGCGCCCGACCGTGTCCCGGGACGTTTGTGCCACCTGCGACCGCGGTCGTAGGGTGGGTGACCGCGCTGACTAGGCTGGTGCGGAGGCAGCACGAGCGGTACGTCAAGCAACGGCGGCCGGTTGTCACTCACGGTGACGTCGATGGCGCGTCCGGGAACGGACCACGAGCACGTCGACGTCGCCGACGGCGCCGACGGCGACGACTCGCGAGGGAGCACGACACATGAGCAGTGAGACGCCCACCGGGGTGGGGGGAGACCAGGGCCCCGACGTCGGCGAGGTCGTCCGCTTCGAGGTGACCGAGCACGGTGACGGCGCCGTCGTCGTCGGAGTGCACGGCGAGATCGACACGATGACCGCGCCCGTGCTGAGCGAACGACTCGCCGAGCGGATCGGCTCCGCGAGCCTGCTGGTGGTGGACCTGACCCGGGTCACGTTCCTCGGGTCGGCCGGGCTGGCGGCGCTCGTCGAGGGCAAGGAGAAGGCGGAGAACGCCGGCAGCCGGCTGCGGCTGGTCTGTGGCTCGCACGCCGTCACCCGCGCGCTCGAGGCGACCAACCTGATGTCCCTGTTCGACGTGGCCGACGGCGTGCCGGAGGCGCTCCGCACGGCCTGACGACCCGGAGGCGTATGGGTGCCTGGTGGCCCCCGCGGTCTTCAACACCGACGTGGCCGAGCATCTCGGCCAGGCGGGTTCGATTCCCGTCCGCCTCCGCCGACCACCGCCCCCGACGACCGGGAGGACGAGCCCCACCGCGATGAGCATCCTGCACCTGGACGAGCTGTCCCCCACCTCGGGTGACGGCCCATCCGGCGTGCCGGAGCTCGCGGCCGCGGTACGCGAGGGGCGGCTGAGCGCGGCCACCGTCGCCGAGCGGCTCCTCGCCACCTCCGACGAGGCGGTCCCCGTGGGCGCCGGGCTGGTGGTGGACCCCGGGCCGCTGCGCGCGGCCGCCGCGGCGCTCGA
>NZ_WWFY01000492.1:0-2093 GCF_009864975.1 Pseudonocardia sp. SID8383 | reverse complement strand
CCGAGGAGCCGGGACAGCACCGGCAGGCGCTCCGCCCGGCCGGAGCGGCGGACGTCGTCGAGGGTGGGGAGGCGGTCCCCGGCCAGGGCCGCCGCGCCCCGGACGTAGCCGTGCAGCAGGTGCAGCACCTCGACGGCCGCGTGCAACGGGTGCCCCGCCCCGACGACGTGCGCCAGCAGCGCCTCCGACCACGCGCACTCGGCGGGGCCGGTGGCGCGAGGACCGGCGAGCAGCCCGACGGTCCACGGGTGCTCGTCGAGCACGTCGCGCAGGGCGGCCGCCCAGATCTCGCAGCCCAGCCGCAGCCCGCAGCCCGACAGGTCCGGCGGCTCGCCCAGTGCGACGTCCAGGACGAGGTCGACCAGCGCGTCCTTGCCGGGCACGTGCCGGTACAGCGACATCGGCGCGGACCCCAGCTCGCGGGCCAGCCGCGGCATCGACACCGCGGCCAGCCCGTCGGCGTCGGCGAGGCGCAGCGCCGTGGCGACGATCGAGCCGCGGTCCAGCGTCCGGCGCGCCGGGGCCGGGGGAGCGGCCCAGCGGGGGTCGTCGGCGGCGGTCACGCGTCGATCATGCCACGCATTTCGTAGGGGGCCCTACGCGCACAGCGTAACCCCTACGCGTACTGCGCCCGGAGGAGTGCCGGTGCGCGGTTCGTAGGGTGTCCCGATGGAGTTGTGGGAGGTCGGGGTCATCGCGCTGGCCGGGCTCTGGGCGGGGCTGATCAACACCGTCGTCGGGTCGGGGACGCTGGTGACCTTCCCGGTGCTCGTGGCGCTGGGCTTCCCTCCGGTGACGGCGACGACGTCGAACGCCATCGGGCTGATCACCGGCTCGATCACCGGCGCCGTCGGCTACCGCAAGGAGTGGGCCGGGCACGGCCGCCGCCTCGCGAAGTACGGTGTCGCGTCGTTCCTGGGGGCCGTGGTCGGTGCGGCGCTGCTGCTGTCGCTGCCGCCGGACGCGTTCGAGACGATCGTGCCGGTCCTGGTCGGCACCTCCGTGCTGCTGGTCGCCGTGCAGCCCCTGATGGCCCGCCTGCTGCGCGACCGCCCGCGTCCGGACCGGACCGGCTCGCCGGTGCTCTACGTGCTGGTGTTCCTGGTGGGCGTCTACGGCGGCTACTTCACCGCCGCCCAGGGGATCATGCTGGTCGGGGTGATGGGGCTGCTCGTCGCGGACCCGCTCCAGCGGCTCAACGCCTTCAAGAACACCCTCGCCTCGGTCGTGAACATCGTCGCCGGGGCGATCTACGCCGTCGTCGCGCCGGTCGACTGGACGGTCGTCGGGATCATCGCGGTCAGCTCGATCGTCGGCGGGCTGCTCGGTGCGAAGGTCGGCCGCAGGCTGCCGCCCGCGGTGCTGCGGACCGTGATCGTCGTGATCGGGGTCGCGGCGATCGTGTTCCTGCTGGTGGAGTGAGCGCCCCGAACTGTCGGGGGTGTCTGCTCTCCTGAGGGCGTGGACGACGACCGCGCTACCGAGCTGGCCGTGGCCCTCGCCTCGCTGGCCGGCCGCGAGATCGGCCCGGACGAGGCGCGTGCCGTCGTCGCGCTCGCCCACACCCTGAGTCCGGGCCGGGCCAACGTCATCTGGTCCCGGCACCGGCGCGCCCCGCGCACCGTGCCGCTGCGCGACTACCTGGCGATGACCCTGCGCTTCGTCGACCGGGGCCCGCCGTGAGCTCATACGCCGACGGCCGCGAGCGCCGCGTCGAGGGCGTCGTCGTCGCCGACGTTGCCCGGCACCACCACCTGCACGACCGCGCGCCCGCCCGGCGTCATCAGGTCCCACACCGACACCCCGGGCAGCACCTGCCCGCGCACCCGCGCCGACACCGCGCCGAGGCCGTCGCGGGCGACCTGGGCCCCGGTGATCCCGCCCTTGGTCACCACGACGTCGACCTGCTCGCGCAGGGCCGCGACCGCTCCGACCACCGCCCGCATCACCGACTCCCCGTGGGCCAGGGTGTCGTGCTCGGCGCGGCGCTCCCGCTCGCTGGCCAGGGCCGCCCAGCCGCCGGCGGACAGGTCACCGGCCAGGTCACGGACCAGCCGGGCCGCGGTCGCGTCCGGGTCGGCGAGTGCGTCATC
>NZ_WWFY01000491.1:0-2129 GCF_009864975.1 Pseudonocardia sp. SID8383 | reverse complement strand
CGGCCTGGCGCTGGCCGCGGCCGAGACCTGGGACGGGAGCCGCGGCTCCGGGGCCGGACCGCGCGACGACCCGGCCGGCGCCGCGGACGGGGACGGGCGGTGGGCGGGCGGGACCGGTACGCCCTAGCGTCTGCGGGCATGCGCGTCCTCGTCACCGGCGGTGCCGGATTCATCGGGTCCCACGTCGCCGACCGCTTCGTCGCGGACGGCCACGAGGTCGTCCTGTTCGACGCGCTGCTGCCGCAGGCGCACGGCGGCGAGGCCCCGGAGCTGGACCACGAGCTGGTACGCGGCGACGTGCGCGACGCCGACACCCTGTCCCGGCTCCTGCCGGGGGTGGACGCGGTCTGCCACCAGGCCGCCATGGTCGGGCACGGTGTCTCCCCCGCCGACGCCCCCGACTACGCCTCCCACAACGACCTCGGCACCGCGGTGCTGCTGGCGCAGATGCACGCCGCGAAGGTGGACCGGCTCGTGCTGGCCGGGTCGATGGTCGTCTACGGGGAGGGCCGCTACGACTGCCCCGACCACGGCGTCGTCCGGCCCGGGCCGCGTGCGCTCGACGACATCGACGCCGGCCGCTACGAGCCCCGCTGCCCGGAGTGCGGCAAGGACCTCGAGTCCGGCCTCGTCCCGGAGTCCGCGCCGGTCGACCCGCGCAGCACCTACGCCGCCACCAAGCTCGCCCAGGAGCACCTCGCGAGCGCCTGGGCCCGCCAGACCGGCGGGACGGTGTGGTCGCTGCGCTACCACAACGTCTACGGCCCGCGGATGCCCCGCGACACCCCGTACGCGGGCGTCGCGTCGATCTTCCGGTCCTCGCTGGAGCGCGGTGAGGCGCCGCGGGTGATGGAGGACGGCCGGCAGCGCCGGGACTTCGTGCACGTCACCGACGTCGCGGCCGCCAACGCCGCCGCACTCGTCGCCGACCCGGAGCCGACCGGCTTCGGCGCCGCGAACGTCTGCTCCGGCGAGCCGCACACCATCGGCGACCTCGCCGCCGAGCTGGCCCGCGCGATGGACGGCCCCGAGCCCGAGATCGTCGGCGGCGCCCGGCCCGGCGACGTGCGCCACGTCGTCGCCGATCCGGCCTACGCGGCGGCCCGGCTGGGCTTCCGCGCCCGGACCACCTTCACCGACGGGGTGACGGCGTTCGCGACCGACCCGCTCCGTTCACCGATCACCACGAACCGCTGAGGGGCGCCGTTCGAACCTCCTGCGGGACCCTCCCGCATTCGGCGGGCGGTGGACCGGCGGAGAGGTGAAGATCGCGACGTGCACCCGGAGATCGTCCTGCCGTGCCTCGACGAGGCGGAGGCGCTGCCGTATGTCCTGAAGCGGATGCCCGACGACTGGCCGGTGATCGTCGTCGACAACGGGTCGACCGACGACACCGCGGCCGTCGCGCGCGGGCACGGGGCGCGGGTGGTCGTCGAACCGCGTCGCGGCTACGGCGCGGCCGTGCACGCCGGGCTGGAGGCGGCCAGCGGTGAGCTCGTGGCCTTCCTCGACGGCGACGGCTCCCTCGACGCCGACGTGCTGCCCGGCATGGCCGAGACCGTCGCGTCCGGCCGCGCCGACATCGCCGTCGGACGGCGGGTCCCCGACACGGTCGGTGTGTGGCCCTGGCACGCCCGCGCGGCGAACGCGGTGATCGCCGGGATGCTGCGGACCCGAGGGGTCCCGGTGCACGACATCGCCCCGATCCGGGTCGCACGCCGGCAGGCGCTGCTGGACCTGCGGATCGAGGACCGGGCGTTCGGCTACCCGCTGGAGCTGCTGCTGCGGGCGGGCCGGGCGGGCTGGCGGTTCGACGAGATCCCGGTCGCCTACTCCCGGCGTGCCGGCGGGCGGTCCAAGGTCTCCGGCTCGGTCAAGGGCACCGTCCGGGCCGGGCGCGACATGATCCGGCTGCTGCGATGACCGGCCCCGTCACCACCGTCGTCCTCGCGAAGGCACCCGAGCCGGGCCGGGTCAAGACGAGGCTGTGCCCGCCCGCGACGCCCGAGCTCGCCGCGGCGATCGCCTCGGCGGCGCTGCTCGACACCCTCGACGCCGCCGCCGGGGTGGCCGGGGACACCGTCGTCGCGCTGACCGGGGACCGGGCCGCCGCCGTCGGCGCGGCCGAT
>NZ_WWFY01000490.1:0-2277 GCF_009864975.1 Pseudonocardia sp. SID8383 | reverse complement strand
CGTCGCCGGTCCGGGCGCGACGCCGACGAGGTACCGCCGGAGGTCGTCGTCGACGTCGAGGGCCTGGCCGACCGGGTCGTCGGCGTTCCGGTCGAGGCCGCCCGCTACACCCGGCTCGCCGCGGTCCGGGGCGGCCTGGTGTGGCTGCGGCTGCCCGGCGGCACCGGCGTGCTCGGCGACAGCCTCCCCGACGACGACGCCGAGCCCGACCGCGCCGTGCTGGAGCGGTTCGACCTGGCCCGGCGCACGGTCACCGTGGTCGCCGATCCGGCGTCGTCGTTCGCCGTGAGCGGCGACGGAACCCGGCTCGTCGTCCGCGACCGGGGCACGGTGCGGCTGCTGCGCGCCGACCGGGGCGGCTCCGCGGCACCCGAGGACGACGCGGGCGGCGACGAGTTCACGATCGACACCCGCCGGCTCGTGGTCACCGTCGACCCGGTCGCGGAGTGGCAGCAGATGTTCGACGAGACCGCACGTCTCATGCGCGACCACTTCTGGGTCGAGGACATGGCCGGCGTCGACTGGGCCGCCGAGACCGCCCGGTACCGGCCGCTGGTCGACCGGGCCGGGAGCCACGACGACCTGCTCGACGTGTTGTGGGAGCTGCACGGCGAGCTGGGGACCTCGCACGCCTACGTCATGGGCGGCCGCGCCGGGGGCGACCCGACCGGGCGCCCCGGCCTGCTCGGGGCGGACCTGGAACCCGACCCCGCAGGCGGACCGGGGTGGCGGGTCCGGCGCGTCCTGCCGCCGGAGACCTCCGCGCCCGCCGCGCGCAGCCCGCTGTCCGGGCCGGGCGTCGACGTGCGGGCCGGGGACGTGCTGCTGGAGGTGAACGGGCGCCCGCTGGACCCGCACTGGGGGGTCGCGCCACTGCTCGTCGCGACGGCCGGGAGCACCGTGGAGCTCACCGTCCGCTCCGGCCCCGACCGGCCCGACGCGGGCACCGTCCGCCGCGTCGCGGTGCGCCCGCTGCACTCCGAGGACGAGCTGCGCTACCAGGACCGGGTGGCCCGGCTGCGCGCCGAGGTCGCCGAGCGTTCCGGCGGCCGGGTGGGCTACCTGCACGTGCCGGACATGATGGGCTACGGCTGGGCCCAGCTGCACCGCGACCTCGCCCGCGAGACCGCGAAGGACGGTCTGCTGCTCGACGTGCGCGGCAACCGCGGCGGGCACACCTCGCAGCTGGTGGTGGAGAAGCTCGCCCGCCGCGTCATCGGGTGGGACCTGCCCCGGCACGGCGCACCCGCCACCTACCCCGAGCAGGCGCCGCGCGGGCCGGTGGTGACCCTGGCCGACGAGCGCTCCGGCTCCGACGGCGACATCGTCACCGCCGCCATCAAGCGGCTCGGGGTCGGCCCGGTCGTCGGGACCCGCACCTGGGGCGGGGTGATCGGGATCGACAGCCGCTACCGGCTCGTCGACGGCACCCTGGTGACCCAGCCCCGCTACGCCACCTGGTTCGACGACGTCGGCTGGACGATGGAGAACCATGGCGTCGACCCCGACGTGGAGGTGGTGGTGACCCCGCAGGACCGGGCGTCGGGACGGGACCCGCAGCTGGACCGGGCGATCGCGATCGCCCTGGCCCGGCTCGACGAGCACCCGCCCGCGCGGCCGCCGGACCTCGCGGGGCGGCCGTCGGCGGCCCGGCCCGCACTACCGGGCCGGCCGGGCGGGGGAGATCGGCACCACATCGCGTGAGAGGCTGACCGCCGTGCGCACTCGCAGGATCACCGCCGCCCTGCTGATCGTCGGGGCCGTCGCTGTCACCGGGGCCGGCTGCGGCACCGGACCGAGCCGGGTCGACGCAGCCGCGATCGTCGGCGAGACGTCGATCCCGCTCGCCACCGTGCAGCCCGCGATCACCTCGGTGCTCACCCGGCCCGGGCTGGTCGACGGTCTCAAGGCCCAGGGCGGGTCCGAGGCCGACATCGGGCGGGCCGTGGTGTCCCAGCTGGTGATCCGCGACCTGATCGGCCTGACCGCCCCGGAGCAGGGCGTCACCGTGTCCGACCAGCAGGTCGCCGCGGCGATCGCCCGGCAGGGCGGCGAGCAGGCGGTGCAGGAGTCGTCGCTGGCTGTCGGCGGTGCGCAGGCCGCCACCCGGGACGAGCTGACCCTGTCCGAGCTCGCCCGCCGCGAGCTGCCGCGGCTGTCGGTGACCGCGGACGTCGCGGTCGCCCAGGACCGGGCACAGGCCACCACGCTGGCCCGTGAGGTCGCCGCCGGCGGGCAGCGGGCCGAGGCGGCGCTGGCCGGTGCCGGCACCACCCA
>NZ_WWFY01000489.1:0-2823 GCF_009864975.1 Pseudonocardia sp. SID8383 | reverse complement strand
CGCCGGCGCGATCCCGTCCCGGCCGGACCGGGGTCGCAGTGCTCACGGATGATCTCCTCAGGGGTCGTGGCGGCAGGACCCCACCGTCGACGCCGGCACTGTCGCGATGCTGTCCGGTCGCTGTGCGCGGTCTGTGAGCGATGAGTTCCGGGCGCGACGCCGGTCACGCCTCACATGACCGAGCCGATCACCGCCGCCCTGCCACCCGTCGTCGACACCGCCACCTGGGAGCGCGAGCTCGCCGCGCTGCGCGTCCGTGAGAAGGCCGCCACCCGCGAGCTCGACGCCATCGCCGCCGCCCGTCGCCGGCTGCCGATGGTCGAGATGCCCGACTACGTCCTGCACGGCGAGGACGGCCCCGTCCGCCTCGCCGAGATCTTCGACGGCCACCCGCAGCTGATCGTCTACAGCCACATGTGGCACGACGGCGCCGACTGGCAGTGCGGCGGGTGCACGGGGTTCACCTCGCAGTTCACCCGGCTCGCCGGCCTGGAGAAGTTCGACGCCCGCTTCGTGGTCGTCACCCAGGGCCCGATCGACGAGGCGCTGGCCTACCGGCGTCGCGTCGGCAACACCATGGCCTGGTACTCGACGGCCGACAGCAGCTTCGGCACCGACGTCGGCGCCCCGCCCGGGGGCGGCTTCGCGGTCAACGTGTTCCTGCGCGACGGCGACCGCGTCTTCCGCACCTGGCACACCGACGGCCGCGGCACCGAGCAGCTGTCCTACCTGTTCCCGCTGGTCGACGTGCTGCCCTACGGCCGCCAGGAGGTCTGGCAGGACTCGCCGGAGGGCTGGCCGCAGGGCCCCACCTACAGCCGGTGGGCCGGGCCGCAGGAGATCGCCGCCGCCTACGGCGAGGGCTGAGCCCGCACCCGTACCCCGGCCAGGACGGTGTCGACGACCGCCGCCGCGTAACCCCGGGCGTCGTCGCGGACGGCGAGGTGCGCGGGGGTGGTCGCGACGTGGTTGCGCACCGCCCCCGCGACCAGGTCCGCGACCAGCGCCACCGACGTCCCGGCGGGCAGTTCACCGCGCTCGATGCCGCGGCGCACCATCGTGCGCGCCCCGCGGACGTGCTCGGGGTAGGCGTCGTCGGCGAGCGCGCCCGCGATATCCGGGACCCGGTGGGAGTCGACGAGCAGCCGTTCGACCAGCCGGCCGTCGTCGCTCGTGGCGAACGCCGTCCACAGCTCGGCGAAGGTCACCAGGTCCTCGCGCAGCGAGCCGGTGTCGATGTCGGCGACGAAGCGGGCCCGGTCACGCACCGCCGCCACCAGCAGCGCCGCCCGGGTCGGCCAGCGCAGGTACAGCGACCCCTTCCCGATCGAGGACCGGCGGGCCACCTCCTCGAGCGACAGCCCGGACCAGCCTCGCTCGCCGTAGACCTCGCGGGCGGCGGCGAGGGCGCGACGGTCGACGTCCGGGTCGCGCGGACGTCCGCTGCGGCGCGACGGCGGGGGCACGGCGGCGATCCTGCCAGACGGTGCTGTGACCACCGACCCACTTCTGGACGGTGTCCGTCCGTAATACGCTCACCGGTGTGATCAGGACAGCGCTGACCGATCTGCTGGGCGTCGAGCACCCGATCGTCGGGTTCAACCGGTCCCCCGCGGTGGTGACCGAGGTGAGCCGCGCCGGCGGGTTCGGGGTACTCGCCGCGGTCTCCTACACCGCCGAGGAGCTCGATGCGCAGCTGACCTGGATCGAGGAGCAGCTCGACGGGCGGCCCTACGGGGTCGACCTGCTCGTCCCGGAGAAGACCGCCGACACCGGGGCCGACCGGGAGGACCTCGTCGCCGCGTTGCGTGCGCAGCTCCCGGCCGAGCACCTCGCCTTCGTCGACGACCTGCTCGACCGCTACGGCATCCCGCGGGTGCCGGTCGACCCCGGGCGCGACGCGATCGCGGCGGGGATGAGCCGGCGCGGCGCCGAGGCCCAGCTCGACGCGGTGTTCGCCCACCGGCCCGCGCTCGTCGCGAACGCGCTCGGTACCGCGCCGCCGCACCTCGTGGAGCGCGCGCACGACGCCGGGATGGCCGTCGCCGCGCTGGTCGGGACCCGCCGGCACGCCGAGCGGCAGCTCGCGGCCGGGGTCGACGTGCTCGTCGCGCAGGGCACCGAGGCCGGTGGGCACACCGGCACGATCGCGACGACGGTGCTCACCCCGGAGATCGTCGATGTCGCCGGGGACCGTCCGGTGCTGGCCGCGGGCGGCATCGCCTCGGGCGACCAGATGGCCGCCGCGCTCGCGCTCGGCGCGGCCGGGGTGTGGTGCGGCTCGGTGTGGCTGTGCAGTGTCGAGGACGTGGCGCCGGAGTCGGTGAAGCGCAAGTTCCTCGCCGCGGGCAGCGGCGACACCGTCCGCTCCCCCGCCCGGACCGGCAAGCCCGCCCGGCAGCTGCGCAGCGCCTACCACGACGCGTGGTCCGCACCCGGCGCGCCGGCGCCGCTGCCGATGCCGCTGCAGCCGCTGCTGACCCTGCAGGCCTGGTCGAGCATCGACGCCGCAGCCGACGCCGGGAACCCCGGCGCCCAGGAGCTGCAGTCGTTCTTCGTCGGGCAGGTCGTCGGCGCGTTCACCGAGCTGCGCGGCGCGGGCGAGATCACCCGGGAGATGGCGCGCGACTGCGAGCAGCGTATCGCCGCGCTCGCGGGGCTGGTCCGATGAGCCTCGACCCGCGGACACCCGTCGTCGTCGGGGTCGGGGAGGCCTCCGAGCGGATCGGCGAGCCCGGCTACGCCGCCCTGTCACCGGTCGGGCTCGGTGCCGCCGCGGCCGCCGCGGCGCTCGCCGACACCGGCGCCGACCCGGCCGCGGTC
>NZ_WWFY01000488.1:0-3025 GCF_009864975.1 Pseudonocardia sp. SID8383 | reverse complement strand
GACCGCCGGGCCGGGCGGGGTCCCGCCGGCAGCCGGGGCGCGGTCACCGGGCCGGGCGGCGGTCGCACGGGGCGGGGCCGACAACAGCATGGGCAGCGTGGACGGCAGCGGGAACGGCAGCGGGAACGGCGCGGACGGGTTCCTCGCCTTCACCGACGTCGCGCTCGCCCGCGCCGGCGATCGGCTCCCCGGTACCGACCGCGAGGCCATGGCGCTGGTGCTGAACCTGCACCGGATCGCCGGCTCCCTGGTCTACGACCTCGAGTCGACCGTGCACCGCCCCGCCGGATGGAGCTGGTCGGCGTTCCGGCTGCTGTTCACGCTGTGGGTCGCGGGCGGGCAGGAGGCGGGCCGGGCGGCGGAGCTGTGCGGGATGAGCCGGGCCGCGGTGTCCAGCCTGGCCAACACCCTCGCCGCCGGTGAGCTGGTCCGGCGCACGCCCACCGCCGGGGACCGGCGGACCGTGCACCTGTCGCTGACCGACGCGGGGACCGACCGGCTGGTCGCCGCGTTCGGCACCCACAACCGCCGTGAGTCGGAGTGGGCGGCGCTGCTCGGCGCCGACGACCTCGCCGCCCTGAACACTCTGCTCGTCCGCCTCGCCCGGGCGGCGCACCGGGCGGACTGGATCAACCGGCGGACCTGAACTGAACTACTCGGCGCGCGCCGCCGGATCGGCCCTGGCGCCGGGCGGCGCGGCCCTCTACGGTCCTGCCAAGTGATTCAACCTTTGATCGTCGGGCGTGCCCGGCCGGTCGGAGGTCCCGACGACGGGTCGCCGCGGTCGCCGCCCGTCTTCCGGCTCCGAGAGGACACCCGCCGTGGCCAAGCCCTTCGCCTCCTCCGCCGACACCGCCGCCAAGGAGCAGACCCTCGAGGTGCTCGCGGACGGCGTCTACGCCCTCACCGCCGAGGGCGACCCGAACATCGGCGCGATCGAGGGGGAGGACTTCGTCGTCTGCTTCGAGGCCCTCGCCACCCCGGTCGCCGCCCGGAAGTGGCTCGCGATGCTGCGCGAGCACACCGACAAGCCGGTCCGGTACCTCGTGCTGTCGCACTACCACGCGGTCCGGGTGCTGGGCGCGAGCGCGTTCGACGCGCAGACCGTCGTCGCGCACGAGACGACCGCGGCCCTGATCGCCGAGCGTGGCATGGAGGACTGGGCCTCGGAGTTCGCGCGGATGCCGCGGCTGGCCGAGGCCGCCGACTCCGTGCCCGGACTCACCTGGCCGACGCTCACCTTCGCCGACCGTCTCACCCTCGACCTGGGCGGTGACCGCGGCGAGCTGGTGCTGCAGTTCCACGGCCGCGGCCACACCGAGGGCGACATCACCGCCTGGCTGCCGCGGCACCGGATCCTGTTCGCCGGTGACCTCGTGGAGGCCCGGGCCGCGCTCTACACCGGCGACGCGTTCCACCGCGACTGGGCGGGCGGCACCCTCGACCGGCTCGCCGCGCTCGGCGCCGAGCAGCTCGTCGGCGGGCGCGGCGCGGTCAGCCGCGTCCGCGCCGAGGTCGACGCCGCGATCGCCCAGACCCGCGGGTTCCTGCAGGTCATGATCCGGGAGGTCGGCGCGGTGCAGGGGCGCGGCGGCACGCTGAAGGAGGCGTTCGAGGCGACCCACGCCGCACTCGTCGACGACTACGGGCACTGGCCGATCTTCGAGCACTGTCTGCCGTTCGACGTCTCCCGGCTGTGGGACGAGCTGTCCGGTGTGGAGCGTCCGGTGATCTGGACCGCGGAACGCGACCAGGAGGTCTGGGCCCGGCTGCAGGGCTGAGGCACCGGCGAGGGGAGGGAACCCATGTCGACGCCCGCCGCGCCGGCCTGGCCGTCGTCGCCCGTCCTGGTGCTCGGCGCCGGGCCGGTCGGGCAGACCACCGCGCTGCTGCTGGCCCGCCACGGCGTCCCGACGGTCGTGCTGGACCGCCGCCCGGAGCGGGACCGGGCCGGGTCGAAGGCGATCTGTCAGCAGCGCGACGTACTCGACGTCTGGGAGTCCGTCGGCGCCGGGCGCCGGATCGCCGACGAGGGCGTCACCTGGACCACCGCGCGCACCTTCCACCGCGACACCGAGCTGTTCGCCCACACCTTCGCCGAGCCGGGGCGGCCCGCGTTTCCGCCGTTCGTGAACCTCTCGCAGGCCCGGACCGAGCAGATCCTCGACGAGCGGATCGCTGACGAGGCCCTGGTGGACCTGCGCTGGGGGCACGACGTCGTCGGCGTGGAGCAGTCCGCCGACGGTGTCGCCGTCACCCTCGACGGCGGTGGACGGGTCGCGGGGAGCTTCGTGGTCGTCTGTGCCGGTGCCCGCGGCGAGGCGCTGCGCGAGTTGCTCGGGGTCACCTTCGAGGGCACCAGCTTCGACGACCGTTTCCTGATCTGCGACGTCCGCGCCGACCTCCCGGGGTGGGCCACCGAGCGCCGCTTCCACTTCGACCCGGCCGCGAACCCGGGCCGCCAGGTGCTGGTCCACCCCTGTCCGGACTCGACGTTCCGGATCGACTGGCAGGTCCCGGCCGGGTACGACCTCGACGCCGAGACCGCGTCCGGCGCGCTGGACGCCCGGATCCGCGCGGTCATCGGGGACGTCGACCACGAGGTGGTCTGGTCCTCGGTCTACCGGTTCCACTCGCGCGTGGTGGACCGGATGCGGTGCGGCCGGGTCCTGCTGGCGGGCGACGCGGCACACCTGGTGTCCCCGTTCGGTGCCCGCGGGCTGAACTCCGGCGTCGCCGACGCCGAGAACGCCGCCTGGAAGATCGCCTGGGTCGGCCGCGGCTGGGCGCCGGAGGAGCTCCTGGAGAGCTACCACGCCGAGCGGCACGCGGCCGCCCGGGAGAACGTCGCCGTCACGACCGCGACGATGGACTTCCTGGTCCCGCGGGACGCGGAGCGGGTGCGGGCCCGCGCCGAGGTCCTCGCCGCGGCGGCGACCGACCCCGCGGCCCGGGCGCGGGTCGACTCGGGCCGGCTGGCCGAGCCGTTCTGGTACGTCGACTCCGCCCTGACCACCGCCGACGC
>NZ_WWFY01000487.1:0-3102 GCF_009864975.1 Pseudonocardia sp. SID8383 | reverse complement strand
CCGGCGCACGTCGGCGCCGCCCTCGGCGTCGCGGGGCACGGTCTCGACCGGGGTCGCGAGGATCCCGTCCGGGTCGCACAGGGCGACCCCGACGCGGACGGCGCCGACGTCGATGCCCAGGCGCCGCCCGCGGGTGAGGGTCACGGACGCAGCGCGGCGCGCAGCTTCTGCACCGCGGCGTCGATCCCGGCCGGGTCGGTGCCACCGCCCTGGGCGAGGTCGGGCTTGCCGCCGCCGCGCCCGCCGACGGCCGCGGCGAACTCCCCGATCAGCTTCCCGGCGGCGATCCCGTTGTCCCGGGCCGCCTTCGTGGTGGCGACGACGAAGGACACCTTCTCCCCGTCGACGCCGAACAGCACGACCACGCCGGGCCGGTCGCCCAGCTTGCCCCGGACGTCGGCGGCGAGGGTCCGCAGGTCGTTGCCACCGACACCGTCGGGAGCGGTGACGGCGACCAGGGCGGTCCCGTCGAGGTCCTCGGCCTGCTGGGCGAGCGCCCCGGCCGAGGCCAGGACGGCGTCGGCGCGGTGCTTCTCCAGGTCGCGCTCGGCGGTCCGCAGCCGCTCGACGATCCCGTTGATCCGCTCCGGCAGCTCCTCCGGGCGGGCCTTGAGCTGGTCGGCGAGCTGGTTGACCAGCAGGTGCTCGGTGGTGGCGTGCTTGAAGGCGTCCAGCCCGACCAGCGCCTCGACGCGGCGCACCCCGGAGCCGATGGAGGCCTCGGACAGCACCCGGACCAGGCCGAGCTCGCCGGTGCGCCCGACGTGGGTGCCACCGCACAGCTCGCGCGAGTAGTCGCCCATGTCGACGACGCGGACGCGGTCGCCGTACTTCTCGCCGAACAGCATCATCGCGCCGAGCGTGCGGGCCTCGTCGATGGAGGTCTCGTAGGTCTGGATCTCCCGGTCCTCCTGGAGCACCGAGTTGACCTCCTCCTCGATCTCGACCAGCGCCGCGGGCGGCACGGCCCCGGTCGGGGAGGTGAAGTCGAACCGCAGCCGGCCCGGGGCGTTGAGCGACCCGGCCTGGGCGGCGGCGCTGCCGAGCGCGCCGCGGACCCCGGCGTGCACGAGGTGGGTGGCGGTGTGTGCGCGCGAGATCGCGGACCGACGGGTGCGGTCGACCTCGGCGACGACCTCGGCGTCGAGGGTCACGGTGCCGGCGGTGACGACGCCGCGGTGCACCCGCAGCCCGGCCACCGGCGACTGGACGTCGTCGACCCGGACCTCGAAGGACGCGCCGCGCAGCAGGCCGGTGTCGGCCTGCTGGCCGCCGGCCTCGGCGTAGAACGGGGTGCGGTCGAGCAGCACCTCGACCTGCTCGCCCTCGTGGGCGGCGGGCACGGTGGCGCCGTCGCGCAGCAGCCCGACGACGCGGGACTCCGAATGCAGCGTCTGGTAGCCGAGGAAGTCGGTGGCGCCGTGGGTGTCGAGGACGGCGCGGTAGACCGAGGCGTCGACGAAGCCGACCTTGCGCCCGGCGGCGTCGGCCTTGGCCCGCGAGCGCTGCTCGTCCATGAGCGCGGTGAAGCGCTCCCGGTCGACGGACAGCCCGGCCTCGGCGGCCATCTCCAGCGTCAGGTCGATCGGGAAGCCGTAGGTGTCGTGCAGCGCGAACGCCTGGTCGCCGGGCAGGGTGTCGCTGCCGGCGGAACGGGCGCGGGACACCGCGCCCTCGAAGATCCGCTCGCCGGCGGTCAGCGTGGCGCGGAAGGTGTCCTCCTCGGCCCGGATGACCGCGGAGATCCGCTCGAAGTCGGTGGCGAGCTCGGGGTAGGTCGGCGCCATGGTGTCGCGGACGACGGCGGCGAACTCGCCCAGGCACGGCCCGGTGACGCCGAGCAGCCGGGCCGAACGCACGATGCGGCGCAGCAGCCGGCGCAGCACGTAGCCGCGGCCCTCGTTGCCGGGGGTGACGCCGTCGCCGACGATCATCAGCGACGAGCGGGCGTGGTCGGCGATGACGCGGAAGCGCACGTCGTCGATCTCGCCGTCCGGGCCACCCGCGCCGTAGCGCTTCCCGGACAGCTCCTCGGCCTTGGCGATGACCGGGCGGACGAGGTCGGTCTCGTAGACGTTGTTGACGCCCTGGAGCAGGAACGCGACCCGCTCGACACCCATCCCGGTGTCGATGTTCTTGTGCGGCAGGGTGCCGATCGGGGGGTGCCCCTTCTTCGGGGACAGCGCGCCGCGCTCGTCCTGCATGAAGACGAGGTTCCAGATCTCGAGGTAGCGGTCCTCGTCGGCCTCGGGGCCGCCCTCGGCGCCGAACTCCGGGCCGCGGTCGACGTAGATCTCCGAGCAGGGGCCGCCGGGGCCGGGGACGCCCATGTCCCAGTAGTTGTCGTCGCCGCCGCGGCGCTGGATGCGCTCCTCGGGCAGGCCGGCGATCTCCTTCCAGAGCGCGATGGCCTCGTCGTCGTCGTGGTAGACGGTGACCCAGATGATCTCGGGGTCGAAGCCGTAGCCGCCCTCGTCCTGGCTGCGGGTGATCAGCGACCAGGCGAACTCGATGGCGCCGCGCTTGAAGTAGTCGCCGAAGGAGAAGTTCCCGGCCATCTGGAAGAACGTGGTGTGCCGGGTGGTCTTGCCGACCTCGTCGATGTCCGGGGTGCGGACGCACTTCTGGATCGACGTCGCGCGCGGGTAGGGCGCGGGGACGTCGCCGAGGAAGTACGGCTTGAACTGCACCATGCCCGCGTTGACGAACAGCAGCTGCGGGTCCTCGAGGATCAGCGAGGCGCTGGGGACGGGCGTATGCCCGTTGCTCTCGAAGTGGGCGGTGAAACGACGGACGATCTCGTGGGTCTGCACCGGTGGGTCTCTCGTGACGGGTACGGCTGGCGACGGGTCGGCGACGGGGCGGGCGCCCTGCGCCCGCGCCACACCGTAGGCCGCGCGGCGTGGGGACGCCGCGGGAGGCCGGTCGTGCCAGGTTACCGGCACCCGGAGGAGGGGACGGCCGGTGCCGGTGCGCGCCCGAGCGCACCGGCACCGACCGTCTGCGGGTCCCGCCGTGCTCCCGGTCCGGGGGGTCGACCGGAGGGCCGGCAGGTCCGCCGTCTCGCTCCGGTCAGACCGCGACCGGCAGCGGGGCGTCGAG
>NZ_WWFY01000486.1:0-3157 GCF_009864975.1 Pseudonocardia sp. SID8383 | reverse complement strand
GACCGCGCCGATGCCACCGGCGGCGACGGCACCGAGCGCCAGCGGCAGCACGTCGGCCGGGCCGCCACCGGCCTCGACGCCACCGATCGGCGTCGCGGTGACCTGGGTGGAGTCGTCGGAGGCGGCCTCGACCGTGGCCGGGGACGCCGCGCTGCCGTAGTCGTGGTCCTCGCAGGCCACGCCGTTGTCGTTCGCGTCGAGGTTCTCGGGGTCGCCCGGGGTCAGGGCCGCCTGGGCGTCGGCCTGGCCGGCGAAGTCCTTGCAGTCGCGGTCCTGGGCGAAGGCCGTACCGGCGAGCGGGAGGGCCGCCGCGGTCGCGAGGAGCACGGCAGCGGACAGGGAGCGGAGGCGCATCGGGGGTGTCCTTCCGGGGAACGTGGGGGGAGCCACGCAGGTAGCAGCGATCCCGACGTGTCAGTCGTTACACCCGATCGTGAATGGATCCGAACGGGCTTGAACCGGCTCCGCCGGGCGGCGGAAGGTGGTCCGGTGAACGCTCTCCCCACCCCCGACGACGTCCGTGCCGCGGCAGCGATCCTGCGCGGCCACGCCCACCGCACCCCCGTCCTCACCTCCCGGCTCACCGACGCCGAACTCGGCGCGCAGGTGTTCGTGAAGGCGGAGAACCTCCAGCGCACCGGGAGCTTCAAGTTCCGCGGGGCGTTCCACACGCTGTCCCGGCTGTCCGCGGCACAGCGGCGGGCGGGGGTCGTCGCGTTCTCCTCGGGCAACCACGCCCAGGCCGTGGCGCTGGCCGCGCAGCTGCTGGAGGTCCCCGCGACGATCGTGATGCCGCACGACGCCCCGGCCTCGAAGCTCGCCGCCACCCGCGGCTACGGCGCCGAGGTCGTCGGCTACGACCGCTACGCCGAGGACCGCGCGGCCATCGCGACCGCGCTGTCGGAGGAGCGTGGGCTCACCCTCGTCCCGCCCTACGACCACCCGCACGTCATCGCCGGGCAGGGCACCGCGATGCTGGAGCTGCTGGAGGACCACGGCCCGCTCGACGCGCTGTTCGTCTGCCTCGGCGGGGGCGGGCTGCTCTCCGGATCACTGCTCGCGACGCAGGCCCTGTCCCCCGACGCCCAGGTGTACGGCGTCGAGCCCGAGGCCGGCGACGACGGCCTGCAGTCCCTGCGCGCCGGGCACGTCGTGCGCATCCCGCAGCCCCGCACGCTCGCCGACGGCGCCGCCACCACCCACCTCGGCGACCACACGTTCCCGGTGATCGCGCGGCTCGTCACCGACATCGTGACCGTGCCCGACACCGCCCTGGTCGAGTCGATGGCGCTGTTCGCGGCGCGCTACAAGGTGCTCGTCGAGCCGACCGGGGCGCTGGCCTTCGCGGGCGTGCGGGCCGCCGTCGCCGCGGACCCGCAGCGGTGGGCCGGGACGCGGATCGGCGTCACGATCTCCGGCGGCAACGTCGACCTGGACCGCTTCGCCGCCCTCGTCACCGGCTGACCACGCCGCCGGCCCGGGCGGCACGACACGGAGCGGGCCCCGTCCCCACGGGGGCCCGCTCGGGGCGGAGGGGACTCAGCGCCGGTCGTGCTGCAGCGCGTCCTCGGCGATCACGGCCTCGGTCGGCAGCCCGGGCACCTCCCGGACGGCCCCCTCGGCGTCGGCGCGCTCGTGCGACGGACCGGGCTGCTCGGCCTCGGCGTCGGCGGCGTCCAGGTCGCGGCGGATCGTCGACAGCAGCACCGCCCCCGCCAGCACGACGACCGCGGCGATCAGGAACGGCACCGACGCCCCGACGGCCGCCGCCATCAGGCCCGCCGCGAACGGGGCCAGCCCGCCGCCGATGAAGCGGACGAACCCGTAGGTGGCCGACGCGGTCGGGCGGGGCACCGGCGAGATCGACATGACCGCCGTCGTCACCAGGGTGTTGTTGACGCCGACCACGATGCCGGACAGGACCACCGCGACGATCACCACGGCGGGCACGTCGTCGAACAGCCCGATGGCCGCGAGCAGCACCGCGATGCCGACGAGCGCGCCGTAGAGGGTGCGCGCGGTGCCGAACCGCTCCTTGAGCCAGGGCGCACCGAACACGGCGAAGACCGCGACGAGCACACCCCAGCCGAAGAACACCCCGCCGAGCGCGATCGGGTCGAGCCCGCCCATCAGGAACGGCGCGTAGCCGAGCAGCGTGAAGAAGCCCCAGTTGTAGAGCAGCCCGACCCCGCTGGTGGTGGCGAGCGCGCGGTGGCGCAGGGCGGCCAGTGGTTCGGAGAGCCGCGCCTTGTGGGTCGGGACCGGCGTCGGTTCCAGCAGCACGACGGTCGCGACGAGCGCGATCAGCATCAGCACCGAGACGCCGAAGAACGGGCCCCGCCAGGAGACGGTGCCGAGCAGCCCGCCGAGCAGCGGACCGGTGGCGATGCCCACGCCGAGCGCGGTCTCGTAGAGCACGATCGCACCGGCGAAGCCGCCCGAGGCCGAGCCGACGATCACCGCGAGCGAGGTCGCGATGAACAGCGCGTTGCCCAGGCCCCAGCCGGCCCGGAAGCCGACGATGCCCCAGATCCCCGACGACGCCCCGGCCAGCGCCGCGAACACCACGATCAGCGCGAGGCCGATGATGAGGGTCCTCTTCGCGCCGATCCGGGACGACACCCAGCCGGTCACCAGCATCGCGATCGCGGTCACGACGAGGTAGCTGGTGAACAGCAGCTCGACCTCGGCGTGCGTGGCGTGCAGCTGCCCGGACAGCGACGGCAGGATCGGGTCGACCAGCCCGATGCCCATGAACGAGATGACGCAGGCGAAGGCCACCGCCCAGACGGCCTTGGGCTGGCGGAACGGGCTGGGGGCGTGCGCAGCACCGGATGTTCGGGACATGTCATCGCCTTTCCCCGGGAACGGACCCCGGAGAGATCATGGACGTATCGGACCTGTCGAACATTGCATCACGCAACGTATGTCATGAGCAATGCGAACGACCGTGATCGTGCCCATGTCCCGCTACGGTCGGGACCCCGACGTCGAGGAGGCCCCGTGCCGCACACCGCCGCCGAGGCCGACCGCCTCGCCCGGCAGGCCGCGTTCCTGGGCGCACTCGCCGCGATCGGCGCCCTGCTCCTGGCCGTGCTCGGCTGGGCCGGTGGCGCGGTCGCGATGTGGATGGGTGTCACGGCCCGCCGCCGCGGCG
>NZ_WWFY01000485.1:0-3403 GCF_009864975.1 Pseudonocardia sp. SID8383 | reverse complement strand
GTCCGGCGCCAGCAGCACCGCGGTGACGTGCGCGCCCCGGCGGCGCAGCTCGGCACCGGCCCACAGGGCGTCGCCGCCGTTGTCGCCCGCCCCGACGAGCAGCACCACCCGGCGGCCGTAGGTCGCGCCGAGGAACTCCCGCACGTGGTGCGCGAGCCCCGCCGCGGCCCGGCGCATCAGCACCCCGTCGCCGACAGTGCGCATCATGGCCGCTTCGGCCGCCCGTACCTGGTCCGCGGTGTGGAGCCCGTGCATGGCCGCGAGGCTAGCGCCGGGCGACCATGATCGACGGTTGTGGAGCGGGACGCCCGCGTCGCGAACGCTCCGCTCCACGACCGGTGATCACTCGACGGTGACCGACTTCGCCAGGTTGCGGGGCTTGTCGACGTCGTAGCCGCGGGCCCGGGCGATCTCGGCCGCGATCACCTGCAGCGGGATCGTCGCGACCAGCGGCTGCAGCAGCGTCGGCACCGCGGGCAGCTCGAAGAGGTGGTCGGCGAACGGGCGCACCGTCTCGTCGCCGGTCTCGGCGAGGACCACGGTCCGCGCCCCGCGCGCCTTGATCTCCTGGATGTTGGACAGCAGCTTGGAGTGCAGGACCGCGCGCCCCTTCGGCGACGGCATCACCACCACGACAGGCAGCCCGTCCTCGATCAGCGCGATCGGGCCGTGCTTGAGCTCACCGGCCGCGAAGGCCTCGGCGTGCATGTAGGCGAGCTCCTTGAGCTTGAGCGCGCCCTCCAGTGCCACCGGGTAGCCGACGTGGCGGCCGAGGAACAGCACCGCCTTCGACGGCGCCAGCTCCTGCCCGAGCGCACGGGCCTCGCCGAGCGACTCCAGCACGTGGGCGACGGCGGCCGGGACGGCCTCCAGCTCCTCGAACTCGCGGACCACCTCGTCGGGGTACTTGGTGCCGCGCGCCTGGGCCAGGGCCAGACCGACCAGGTAGTTCGCCGCGACCTGGGCGGTGAACGTCTTCGTCGCGGCGACGCCGATCTCCGGGCCCGCGTGGGTGTAGATCACCGCGTCGGACTCGCGCGGGATCTGCGCTCCGTTGGTGTTGCAGATGGCCAGCACCCGGGCCTTCTGCTCCTTCGCGTGGCGCAGCGCCTCCAGGGTGTCGGCGGTCTCGCCGGACTGGGAGATCGCGACGACCAGCGTCGAGCGGTCCAGCACCGGGTCGCGGTAGCGGAACTCGCTGGCCAGCTCGATCTCGACCGGGATCCGGGTCCAGTGCTCGATCGCGTACTTCGCGAGCAGCCCGGAGTGGTAGGCGGTGCCGCAGGCGACGACGAAGACCTTGTCGACGTCGCGCAGGTCCTGATCGGTCAGACGCTGCTCGTCGAGGACGATCCGGCCGTCGACGAGGTGCCCACGCAGGGTGTCGGCGATCGCGGTCGGCTGCTCCTCGATCTCCTTGAGCATGAAGTAGTCGTGGCCGCCCTTCTCGGCGGCGGCGAGGTCCCAGGTCACCTCGAACGGGTTGACCCCGACCGGCTCCCCGTGGAAGTCGGTGACGTCGTAGCCGTCGCGGGTGATCGTCACGACCTGGTCCTGGCCGAGCTCGACGGCGTCGCGGGTGAACTCGATGAACGCCGCGACGTCGGAGGCCAGGAACGTCTCTCCCTCGCCGATGCCGAGCACCAGCGGCGAGTTGCGACGGGCGGCGACGATCCGCTCCGGCTCGTCGGCGTGCGTCACGACCAGGGTGAACGCGCCCTCCAGCCGACGGGCGACGGCGCGGACCGACGCGGGCAGATCGCCCTTCGTCGGGCCGTCGGCGTGGGCCAGCGCCACCAGGTGCGCGGCGGTCTCGGTGTCGGTGTCGGACTCCGCCCAGATGCCACGGGCCTCCAGCTCGGCGCGCAGCTCCAGGAAGTTCTCGATGATGCCGTTGTGGACGACCGCGACCTTGCCGTCGCTGCTGCGGTGCGGGTGGGCGTTGCGGTCGGTGGGCGGGCCGTGCGTGGCCCACCGCGTGTGCCCGATGCCCGAGGTCCCGGTGAACCGGTCGCGACCGATCTCCTCGAGACGTGCCTCCAGGTTGGCCAGGGCTCCGGCCTTGCGCTCGACCAGCAGCTCACCGCCGTCCGGCAGCGCGACGCCGGCGGAGTCGTAACCGCGGTACTCCAGTCGTCGCAGGCCGCCGAGGACGACGTCGAGTGCGGACCGATGACCGACGTAACCGACGATGCCACACATACGGATGAGCGTATCGACGCCCGGTTGCCGATCTTCCGGCGACGGGGTCGGTCCGGCGCCACGCCGTACGTCCGTGCGAGTCGGGCACGCGGTGACCTGCACCGGTACGGTGCCGACCGTGGCCCGGACCAGCGTGACCCGACCCCCGTCGATGAAGGGGGCCAAGGACGCCCTCGGTGTGCTGTCGCGTCCGGGGCCGAACCCGGTGAAGCACGGCGACCTGGGCCTGATCGGTCTGCCGGGCATCGTCTACACCCCCGCGGAGGGCTACCAGCTGCCCGCCGTGGTGATCGGGCACGCGTGGCTGCAGCCCGCGCACCGCTACCACGAGCTGCTGCGCCACCTCGCGACCTGGGGTTTCGTCGCCGCCGCGCCGAACACCCAGCGCGGCCCGGTCCCGAGCGTCGCCCGGTTCGCCTCGGACCTGAACACCGTCCTCGACGTGTGCGTCGGCGTCCGGCTCGGCGACGGCCACGTCAGCGTCGACGCCCGCAAGACCGCGCTGGTCGGGCACGGCACCGGGGGCGGCGCCGCCGTCCTCGCCGCGGCCCGGCGTGAGCGCCTCGGCGCGCTGGTGACCCTCGCCGCGTCGGAGGTGAAGCCCTCCGCGATCGAGGCGGCCGCCGCGGTGACCGTCCCGACGCTGCACCTCGCCGCCGCCGTCGACTCGTTGGCCCCCATGGAGGGACACGCGCAGCGGATCGCCGCCGCCCAGCACGAGGCCGGCACCGACGTGACGCTCCGCGAGATCGAGAAGGCCGGGCACCTCGGGTTCTGCGAGGGCAGGCACTGGACGAGCTTCCTGCTGCAGAACCGCCCGCAGCACCGGACCCGGAAGATCGCCCGGGCACTGGTGACGGCGTTCCTCATGCAGGAGCTGCAGAACGAGAAGCGGGTGTCCGCGCTGACCTCGGGGAACGTCCCCGGGGCTCCGGTGGTGGACCTCACGCCGGAGCCCGACGGCGAGCAGGACCAGCAGCCGTCGTCGGGGCTGCTGGGCATCGGCGGCTGACTCCGCGGCGCGACCACCGCGCCGCGGCGATCCGTGGCTCGCGCCGTGATCCGCTGCCCGCGCGGTGATCCGCTGCCCGCGCGGTGATCCGCCGCCCGCACGGTGATCCGCCGCCCGCACGGTGATCCGCCGCCCGCACGGTGATCCGCCGCCCGCACGGTGATCCGCTCCTCGCGTGCGTCCGGACGC
>NZ_WWFY01000049.1:0-2668 GCF_009864975.1 Pseudonocardia sp. SID8383 | reverse complement strand
GCGGTGCACGCGCTGCGCGCCCCCGCCCTCTGACCCCGGTCAGCCGACCGGCAGCCACTCCCGCGCCGCCGCGACCAGCGCCGCGACGCCGACCGACAGCGTCGGCTCGACCACCGGCGCGTAGCGGGGGGAGTGGTTCGACGGCAGCGACGCGGTCCGCTCCCGGATCTCCGCGACGGTGCCCGCGCCCTCGAACGCGGCCGGGTCGGCGCCGCCGAGCAGCCAGTACACGCACGGCACCCCGGCGGCGACGGCGAACCGGCCCACGTCCTCGCTGCCGGTGACCGGCCCCGGGTCGACGACCGGGAGCGGGGTGACCGCGGCCAGTGCGGCCCGGGTGCGCTCGGCGGCGTCGGCGTCGTTGACGACCGGCGGGAAGGACTCCAGCAGCCGGATCTCGGGGTCGATCGGCGCCCCCGAGGCCGCGGCCTCGCCACGCACGGTGCGCTCGATCCCGGCGAGCACCCGGTCCCGGACGCCGGGGGTGTAGGACCGCACGGTCAGGCCCAGCTCGGCGGAGTCGGGGATGACGTTCTCCTTCGTGCCCGCCCGCAGCATGCCGACGCTGAGCACAGCGGTCTCGGTCGCGGCCACCTCCCGCGGCACGACGGTGTGCAGGCGCAGCACCGTCGCGGCGGCGAGCAGCACCGGGTCGACCGTCGTCTCCGGGCGCGAGCCGTGCCCGCCCGAGCCGTGCAGGATCACCCGCACGGTGTCGCTGCCCGCGAACGCCGGGCCGGCGGCGAGGGCCAGCAGCCCCGCGGGCAGCGGCGCGACGTGCTGGCCCAGCACGACGTCCGGGGTACCGAAGCGGGTGAACAGACCGTCGTCGAGCATCGCGTCGGCGCCGGCGCCGAACTCCTCGGCGGGCTGGAACACCACCAGCAGCGTGCCCCGCCAGCTGTCGCGGGCGGCGGCCAGCTCGGCGGCGGCGCCCACCAGACAGGTGACGTGCATGTCGTGCCCGCAGGCGTGGGCGACGGCCGTCTCCTCCCCGTCGCGGCCGATGGCGACGACGGTGCTGGCGTAGTCCAGGCCGGTGTCCTCGGCGACCGGCAGCGCGTCCATGTCGGCCCGCAGCAGCGCGGTGGGGCCGTCGCCGTTGCGAAGGACCCCGACCACACCGGTGCGTCCGACCCCCTCGGCGACGTCGTAGCCGGCGTCGCGCAACCAGGCCGCGGCGATGCCCGCGGTACGGGTCTCGGCGAAGGACAGCTCGGGGTGACGGTGCAGGTCGCGGTACAGGTCGGCGAGTTCGGCGCTGCTCACACGCGTGAACCTAGGCGGCAGGTGCGGAGGCGGCTGGGCCGGACGAGGTCCCTCCGACGCCGTCACACGGACCGGTGAACCCGCCATCCAGGGGACAACCGCAGGACCGGTCGAGTTAACCCCTAGTTCAAGGGGGCCTTATCATTCGCCCATGGCGCAACCTTTCGGGACGAGCCGGTGACCCTCGAGGAGACACGGCGCGGCGCACCTGCCGCGGCCGATCGCTGGCGCGGTCTGGCCGTGTTCGTCGTGCGGTCGGCGGCGGCGCCCCTGCTCGACGAGGCCGTCGCCGGTGTCGCACGCGGGCTGGAGATCCTCGAGGTCGTCGTCCTGGACGACGCCCAGGTCGCCCGGGTCCGCGGCACCCTGCCTGCGCCGGCGTCGCGCCCGGTCCCGTCCGGTGCGCCGTACGCCCTGATCGTCGCCTGCGACGTGGTCGCCCCGGTCGGGACGTCGGGCGTGCGGGCGGTCGCCGACCGGGTCGCCGCCGTCCTGGACTACACCGACAAGCGGGTCCTGCGCCGCGTCCCGCCGCGGGAGCACTACCTGCCGGTGCAGGCGTCGTCGTCGCCGGAGCACGCCCTCGCCCTGCTCGACGCGCTCGGCGATCCGGGGATCCTGCACCGCATCGCCGGACCGGTCGAGGACCTCGGCCGCCGGTGCGCGATGCCCTTCCCGGTCGTGCGGATGCTCGGCGGCACCTCGCCCGGGTTCCGCGCCCGCGTCGCGCTGGTCCACCACCCGGTGCACGGGCCGTCGGTGTGCAAGGTGTTCCGGCCCGGGGCGCACGAGGCCTACGGCCGCGAGCTGCGGGCCCGCCTCGACCTCGGCGACCTGCCCGAGGTTCCGGAGCTGCTCGAGCACGGCCCGAACTGGCTGCTCACCCCGTTCTACGGCGACACCGGCCGGCACATCGTGCGCCGGTTGCCCGGCGAGCTCGCCCAGCTGCGCCCGGAGGTCGTGCGGACGCTGCTGAGGTTCTGCCGCGACCTGCACGAGCGCGGCCGCTTCGTGCTCGACCTGTCCCCGCACAACCTCGTGTGGGACGAGCGGGCGGGACTGAAGGTCCTCGACCTGGAGTTCGTCCTCGAGTACCCGGGCGAGCCGCCGGCGTGGTCGGACTGCTGGAGCCTGCGCGGCGTGCCGCCGGCCTACCGCGCCTCGGTCGAGGGGCTGCCCGACCTGGTGCTGACCCGTGGCGTCGGCAACTCGGTGTTCCACCCGGCGATCTCCGGGATGCGCCGCGCCCGGCTGCTCGCCGAGCCGCGCCGGGGCGAGGCCGCGCACAGCGGGGCCACCCAGCTCGCCTGGTTCAGCGCCCTCGGTACCGTCGGGCGGTTGCATCCCGCACTCCGCGGGAAGCGGCACTGACGGCGCGCCCCCCGGCGCGCCGACCCGC
>NZ_WWFY01000484.1:0-5656 GCF_009864975.1 Pseudonocardia sp. SID8383 | reverse complement strand
TGCGTCGCGCTGACGGGCCAGGTGTGGTCGTGCAGCGCCGCCGCGACCCGGCCGAGCGCGACGAGTGCGTTGTCGCCCAGCTCGGGGCGCGACCCGTGGGCGCCGACCCCGTGCTGCACCAGCCGCAGCCACAGCACGCCCTTGTGGCCGTGCAGCACCCGGTTGGCGGTCGGCTCGGCCACCACCAGCAGCGGTGACGGCTCCAGGCCGGTGAGCAGGCGGGCGCCGTCGCCGCCGGTCTCCTCGCCGAAGGTGAACACCAGCTGCAGCGGGGTGGCCGGGTCGCTGCGCAGCGCCGCGACGACGAGCGCCGCGACCCCGGCTTTCATGTCGGTGCTGCCGCGCCCACGCAGCCGCCCGTCGACGACGTCACCGGCGTGCGGGTCGAACGACCAGCCCGCCGGGTCGGCGGGGACGGTGTCGAGGTGCCCGGTGAGGGTCACCGGCGGGCGGCCGTCGCCGCGGCGCGCCACCAGGTTCGCCCGCGCCGGATCGGCCGGGTCGGGCTCGGTCCGCACGGTGAAGCCGCCGTCGTCGAGCAGGCCGGCGAGCAGGTCGGCGGCCGCGCGCTCCCCGCCGCCGCGGGTGTCGAGGGTGATCAGCGAGCCGGCGAGTGCGACGGGGTCGGGGGTCTCCATCTCCGCGACCCTTCCACGACCCCGCCGCCTCCGAGGGCCGATGCCATTGCTCATCACTTCTTTGGCAGAATGGGGCGATGGGTGAGGGATCGGGCAGCGAGTCCGGCGGCTCCGGCGGCACCGTGGTGTCGAGCCGCTTCGAGACGAGCGACGACGAGGTGGCATCCCGGCTGCGGCTGGCCGTGGGCCGGCTGAACCGCCGGATCCGCATCGACGGCTCCGAGTCGCTGCCGCCGTTGCAGCTGTCGACCCTGGTCACCGTCGAGCAGCACGGCCCGCTGCGCCTGTCGGAGCTGGCCCGCCGGGAGGGAGTGACCGCACCGACGATGTCCCGGGTGCTGTCCGCGCTGGACGACCAGGGCATGGTCGAGCGGGCGGCGGACCCGGGCGACGCCCGTGGCGTGCTCATCTCGATCTCCGCCGACGGACTCGACCGGCTGCGCGAGGTCCGTAGCCAGCGCACCGCGCTGGTCGCCCGCCGGCTCGACCGGCTCGACGCCGCCCAGCGCGCCGCGCTGGAGGCCGCGCTGCCCGCGATCGAGGCCCTGATCGTCGCCGACGACGACTGAGCGCTGCCGGGTCCCCTCAGGCCTCGGCGCCGTCGACGGTGACCACGACCCGGGAGCCGTCGTCCCGGCTGCCGCCCGCGACGGACCGCAGTCCCGCGACCCGCGCCGACTCCGGCAGCGGGTCGGGGTAGTGCCAGAACACCTCGGCCAGCCGGGTCCCGCCGGGCAGGTCGGCGTGCTCGTAGTGCGCCTCGCCCTTGTAGGGGCAGCGGGTGCGCAGCCCGCTCGGCGTGGTCGGGACGGCGACGTCGGCGGCGGGCAGGTACCAGCGGTTCGGCAGCCCGGTCTCCGACAGCACCCACGGGTGCTCCGAGCGGGCCAGCACCGTCTCGACGCCGTCGGTCGCGACGTGGGTGACCACGACCTCGCGGTGGGTCGGGCGCACGTCGACCCGGGTGTAGGGGTCGGTGAGGTGGGCGAAGACCTGCTCGTCCTCGTCGTACCAGGCGTCGGCGGCGTTCCAGTACACCGCGGCGAGCCCGCGCAGCCAGGATGCGGCCGCGACGGGCTCGGGGTAGTGCCAGACGGCGTTCTCGGCGGTCCGGTCGCCCACGACGAGCGACCGGTAGGACGCGTCGCCCTTGAACGGGCAGTGCGTGGTGTGGCCGGTGGCGACCAGCACGTCCTGGTCGAGGTCGGTCTCGGGGACGTAGAGCACGGGCAGCAGGTTCGACTCGTGGACGAGGAACCCACCGCGGGTGTCGAGCACGGTGCGCCCGGCGAACTCCGCCCGCACCCGCCTCGGGAACGGATGCATGAGCAGCTTGTGCGGCGGGCCGTCGATCGCGTAGTTCACCGTGGTCGGCGCGTACGGCGACAGCGGGCCGTCGGTGCGGGTCAGTCCCATGTGGCCTCACCTCGTGGGTGGTCGTGCGGGTCGGTACCCACACAACCACCCACGGGGCGAACCTGCCACGGGGCTACAGCGAGAGCTGCACGTCGTAGTCGCCGATCCAGGTGTTCAGGTCGATGATGCGCTCCAGCTGCATCCGGCGGCCCATCGAGTTGGCCTCGTGCCCACCGCCCTCGTCGAGCCGGCGCCGCACCGCCGCCCGGTCCACCAGCGGCGCGACGGGCGCGTCGTCGCCCTGCCCGACGATCTCGGCGACCTGGTCGCGCAGCGACTTCTCGTAGGAGTCGTCCTGGGTGGAGGGGTAGGGGCTCTTGACCCGCTGGACCACCGACTCGGGCAGCAGATCGGAGGTGGCGTGGCGCAGCAGCGACTTCTCGCGCCCGTCGAAGGTCTTGTGCGCCCACGGTGTGCCGAAGACGTACTCGACGAGGCGGTGGTCGCAGAACGGGACCCGCACCTCGAGCCCGACGGCCATGCTCATCCGGTCCTTGCGGTCCAGCAGCACCGGCAGCCAGCGGGTCAGGTAGAGGTAGCAGATCTCGCGCATCCGGCGCTCGTGCGGGTCGTCGGCGGCCGGGCCGGTCAGCTCCGGCACCTCGGCGAGCGCGGCCCGGTACTGGTCGTCGAGGTAGCCGGGGACGTCGAGCTTGTCCCACAGGGCCCGGTCGAACAGCCCGGGGTCGGACTGGTCGGCGTTCATCATCCGCCCGGCCAGCCAGGGGAAGGTGTCCGCGGCGACGGTCTCCGGGTCGTGGAAGTCGCGGTAGCCGCCGAACACCTCGTCGGCGGACTCCCCGGACAGCGCGACCGTGGACTCCGTGCGGATCGCGGAGAACAGCAGGTACAGCGACGAGTCCATGTCGCCGATGCCGGCGGGCAGGTCGCGCGCGTGCACCGTGGCCCGGCGCACGGCCGGGTCCATCATGTCCTCGGTGCGGAGCACGATGTCGCGGTGCGAGGTCCCGACGTACTCGGCGACCTCGTGCACGTAGGGGGAGTCGGGGGTGCCGCGGGCGTCGTCGGCGACGAAGTTGTCGGCGTAGCCGACGAAGTCCACCGCGAAGGACCGCACGGTGCCGTCGACGTGCTTCGCGGCCAGCGCGGTGAGCGCCGAGGAGTCCAGCCCGCCCGAGAGCAGCGTGCACAGCGGGACGTCGGCGTAGAGCTGGCGCAGCGCGGTGTCCTCGAGCAGCTCGCGGACGTGGTGCACGGTGGTGTCGACATCGTCGGTGTGCCCGGTGTCGGTGAGCTGCCAGTAGCGCTCCTCGCGGACGCCGCCGTCCCGCGAGACCCGCACGACGCAGCCGGGCGCGACCTCGCGCATGCCGCGGAACACCGCGTTGGACATGTCGGAGACGAACGCCAGCGCCCGGCGCAGGCCCTCGGCGTCGACGACCCGCTCGGCCTCGGGGTTGGCCAGGATCGCCTTGGGCTCGGAGCCGAACAGCACCCCGTGCGGGGTGGGGTAGTAGTACAGCGGCTTGATGCCCAGGCGGTCACGCACCAGCACCAGCTCGTTCGTGCCGGAATCCCACAGGGCGTAGGCGAACATGCCGTTGAGCCGGCGGGCGACGTCCCGTGGGTCCTTCGCACCCCACTCGCGGTGCGCCCGCAGCACGACCTCGGTGTCGCTGGAGGTCCGGAACCGGTGCCCGGCGGCGGCGAGCTGCTCGCGCAGCTCGCGGAAGTTGTAGGTCTCGCCGGAGTAGACCATGTGCAGGGCGGGGGCCCCGCCCTCGTCGAGGGTCATCGGCTGGCGGCCGCCCTCGATGTCGATGACCGCGAGCCTGCGGTGGCACAGCGCCGCGGGACCCTGGGCCCACACGCCCTGCTGGTCCGGTCCGCGGCAGGACATCGTCTCGTTCATCGCCGCGAGGGTGCGGGCGTGCTCGTCCGCCCCCAGGTCGTGTCGGTAGTCGATCCAGCCGCAGATTCCGCACACGGTTGAGCGCCTCCTCGATCTCGTGGCCCGGGCCGCGCCGCCCGGTAAGATCGATTGCAACGCTAATGATTGCGAGCCGCAACACGTGGGTAACACGACGTGGCCGCTCCGTCCGGTGATGGGCGGTTCGTCCAGCGCTTTCGACGACGGGCGTCGCTGATCACACCCGTTCGGCGCAGCATCATTGCGTGAAGGCGCACGAACCTTTCGATCCGCTTACGTGATTGCGATCGTCAATGTTGCAGTCCGCAACGTGTGTAGCATGCGAAACATGACGGAACGTCCGATTGGCCCGATTGACGACGACGCAACCGTGGCGACCGGCGGTCTCGCCACGGCGACCCAGGACCCGCTGCACTCGCTGGAGAAGCAGATCACGCTGCTGGTCCGCCGCACCATGGAGTCGGTGTGGTCCCACGGCTACGGCGCGAACGACGCCGTGGACCGCTACACCTACCCGGTCCTCATGCTGCTCGACGACGAGGGCGCCCTCTCGCTCACCGCGCTGACCGGCAAGCTGGGCGTCTCCAAGCCCACCGCCAGCCGCCAGGTCTCGCGCCTGTCGCGGGCCGGCCTGGTCGACGTGTCCCCGCACGAGCGCGACCCCCGCTCGGTCAGCGTCACCCTGACCCCGGCCGGCCTCGCCGCCCGGGAGCAGGTCCGCGAGGCCCGCCTGGCGCCGCTGCGCGAGGTCATCGCGCACTGGCCGACCCACGACCGCGACTCCCTGGCCGAGCTGCTCGACCGGTTCAACACCGACCTGGACCTCTTCGTGCGCTGACCCCGCTGCACCTGACCGCGCGCGCCCCCGTGCACCCGCTGCTCCGCCGGGCCCCACCCGGGTGATGCGATAGTGGGCAGTCCGGGTGGCCGCACCCGGAGCGAGTTCGGGGGTGAGGACGGGCGTGGACGCGCTGGTGGCGCTCGTCGCCGGGGTTCTGCAGGGCATCCGTGGGCTCGGTGTGCCGGACGTGTGCCCGGGGGACTGGGCCTGGTCGGTCACCGCGCTCGGCGCGCTGACGGGGCTGCTGCCCACCGCGGGTGCGGCGCTGGTCGCGCTGCTGCGCCGGGGGATCGGCTCCGGGTCCTCGTCGGGCTACGGCTCGGCCGAGTCCGTGCTGCTGGCCGGGATCGGTGTGCTGTCGGCGGGCCTGCTCCCGCTGGCGGTGTTCGTCGGGGCGGGCGGGGTGTTCAGCCGTGCCACCGCCGGCGTGCCGGCCGTCCCCGGGCTGAGCCCGTCGGCCACGTCGTCGATCCGGGTCGAGACCTGCAGCGTCGTCGGGACCCAGAGCAGCTACCTGGGCCGCGGCACCGTGGCCGGGTCCATCGGCGGGGACGTCGTCACCTCGGTCACCTCCGTCGCCCTGCTCGGCGTCGTGCCGCTGCTCGCGACCGTGCTCGTCGCGGTCCAGGCGCGCACCGCGCTGCGTCGCGGGCCCCGCTGGCCCGCCAAGTTCTTCTGGCTCCCGCTCTTCGCGCTGATCGTGCTGACCGGCGGGGTCCCCGCGGGCACCGCCGAGCACCTGTGGGTCGGCATCCTCGCCGCGAGCCTGGCCGGGGTGCTGATCGTCCCGCTGTTCCCCGCACCGTCGCGGGCGACGGTCGAGCGGATCCGCGCCGGGCGCGACGCGCCGCCGCGCCGCGCCGAGCCGCC
>NZ_WWFY01000483.1:0-20857 GCF_009864975.1 Pseudonocardia sp. SID8383 | reverse complement strand
AGCCGGGCGCCGATGGCGCGGGCCAGCCGCGCGGCCACGTGCAGGCCGATCTCCTGCGGGGCGACCGGGCCACCGGGCGTCGCCGAGCCCAGCGCGCGGTCCAACTCCTCGACCGGGGTGCGGTGGCGCGGGGACTGGGTGCCCTGAAGCTCGACGACGATCCCGCCGTCGGGGCCCCAGCGGGTCAGCAGCTCGATACGCTCCCCGGCCGGGGTGGCGCTCGCGGCGTGGGCGAGCAGCTCGGCCAGGATCTGGCCCAGGACGGGCTCGGCGGTGGCGTCGACCGAGACGCTCGGGGTCGGCGGGACGATCGTGCGCGAGGCCGCCTCACTCGCGGAGACGACGGTGTTGAGCGCCTGACCGAGCGGGGTCGACGGGGCCGCGAGCCGGGGCCCGCGGGGGGCGCCGGCGAGAACGAGGATGTGGTCGCCGTCGCGGGCCCCCCGACGGGCGGCCGCGGCCAGCTCGGCGAGGTCTGCCAGCGCACCCGGGCGCAGCTCACCGGCACGCAGCCGTTCGGTCAGCAGCTGCTGGCGCTCCGAACGGGCCCGCAACCGGTGCGCGATCGCGGCCAGCACCGCGTCCCCGGCCGAGGCACCCGCCGGGCCGGACGGGTGGGGCGGCGGGTCGTCTCGCGCCACGCGATCGTCCTCCGAACCGTTCGGACGGCGCCCGGGATCGGACGCCACGTCAGTACCCGCTCGGGTAGCGGGCGGGACGGTTGCGAAGCCTACTCGTCGGTCCGCCCAGCGCTCGCTCTGATGCGGTGGGCGGTGGATCGTGGACGGGCGGGCGGCGCGACCCCCGCAGGCGGGTCACCGGGGGCACCCGGACGGGCACGACGGGCGGCCGGGCGGCCGCGCCGGAGGGGTCCTCACTCGAACCGCGACGGGTCCCCCGCGCCGTGCCGCACGATCTCCGGCTCGTCGCCGGACAGGTCGACGACCGTGGTCGGCTCGGTGCCGCAGTCCCCGGAGTCGATGACCGCGTCGACCTGGTTCTCCAGCTCCTCCTTGATCTCCCAGCCCTGCGTCATCGGCTCGTCGTGGCCGGGCAGCAGCAGCGTCGAGGACAGCAGCGGCTCCCCCAGCTCGGCGAGCAGCGCCTGGGTGGTGGCGTGGTCGGGGATGCGCACGCCGACGGTCTTCTTCTTCGGGTGCAGCAGCTGCTTGGGCACCTCCTTGGTGGCCGGGAGGATGAAGGTGTAGCTGCCCGGGGTGGACGCCTTCACCGCGCGGAACACGGAGTTGGAGATCTGGACGAACTGCCCGAGCTGCGCGAACTCCGCGCACACGAGGGTGAAGTGGTGCCGTTCGTCGAGCTTGCGGATCTGCCGGATCCGCTCCAGGCCGTCACGGTTGCCCAGCGAGCAGCCCAGCGCGAAGCACGAGTCGGTCGGGTAGGCGATCAGGCCGCCGGACCGCACGAGGTCCACGACCTGTCCGATGCTGCGCGGCTGCGGGTTCTGCGGGTGCACGTCGAAGTACCGGGCCATCGCGGCAACGTACCGGCTCGGCGGCCCACCCGGGGAGTTCGACGACCGGGTGGTCTCGGTGCGGCGGGAAACCGTTGCCCGCGACGCGCGGAGGGGGCCAGGATGCGATCCATGCACGTCGTGGAATACCGGCCGGAACGGCACGAGTTCGCCTGGACCTTCGGTGGCGTGCCCCCGGTGCGCCGGGTCGCGCCCGGGACCTGCCTGCGGCTGTGGACCGAGGACGCGTTCTCCGGGCGGCTCACGTCCACCTCGGACCGTCCGAGCGCGGTGCTCGACATGAGCGAGGTGAACCCGCAGACCGGGCCGTTCCACGTGGAGGGCGCCGAGCCGGGCGACACCCTGGCCGTCCACCTCGTGGAGCTGACCCCGGCCCGGGACTGGGGTGCCTCCACCCTGATCCCACTGTTCGGGGCGCTGTCGACGACCGACCGCACCGCGCTGCTGCACGAGCCGCTCCCCGAGCGGACCTGGATCTACCAGCTCGACCGGGCCGCGGGGACGGTGCTGTTCGAGGCGACGAGCGCGGACCTGCGCCTGGAGCTGCCGTGCAACCCGATGCTCGGCACCGTCGGCGTCGCCCCGCCCGGGCGGGAGGTGCGCAGCTCGCTGGTGCCCGACGTGTTCGGCGGGAACATGGACACCCCGGAGATGCGCGCCGGGGCGACCTGTTACCTGCAGGTCAACGTGCCCGGTGCGCTGTTCTCGGTCGGCGACGGCCACTACCGCCAGGGCGAGGGCGAGAGCTGCGGCACGGCCGTCGAGGGCGCGATGGACGTCGTGCTGATCGTCGAGCTGATCAAGAACGCCCCGGTCCCGGCGTGGCCGCGGATCGAGACCGACACCCACTACGTCGTCGTCGGGTCCTCCCGTCCGCTGGAGGACGCGTGGCGGGCCAGCCAGGTCGGGATGATCGCCTGGCTGGGCGAGCTGTACGGGCTGGACCGGCTGGACGCCTACCAGCTGCTCACCCAGGCCGCGGAGTCGCCGCTGGCCAACGTCGTCGACACCAACTACAGCGCCGTCACCAAGATCGCGAAGGCGCTGCTCCCGGCCGCCGCGGCCTACGGCGGCGTCCACCGTCACCTGCGCGAGCAGGCCCGCTCCCTGTAAGAGAGGCCTTTCCATGGACATGTTGCTGAACGGTCGTGTCGTGCTCGTGACCGGAGGGTCGCGCGGGATCGGGCGTGCGGTCGTCGCCGGGCTGGCGGCGGAGGGCGCGCGGGTCGCGTTCTGCGCCCGCGACGCCGACGGGGTCGCCGCGGCCGAGCAGGAACTGCGCGCCGCGGGTGCCGGCGAGGTGGCCGGGACCGCGGTCGACGTCGCCGACGGCGAGGCCCTCGGCCGCTGGGTCGCCGACAGCGCCGAGCGGTTCGGGGCGGTGGACGCGGTCGTCGCGAACGTGAGCGCGCTGGCGATCGGCCCGGGCGAGCAGAACTGGCGCTCGAGCTTCGAGGTCGACCTGCTGCACACGGTGCGCCTGGTGGAGGCCGCGCTGCCGCACCTGGAGCGCAGCGACGCCGCCTCGGTCACCGCGGTGTCCAGCGTGTCCGGCCGCGAGATCGACTTCGCCGACGGCTCCTACGGCGTCATGAAGGCCGCGCTCGTGCACTACGTCTCCGGCCTGGCATTCGACCTGGCACCGAAGGGCATCCGGGCCAACGCCGTCTCCCCCGGCAACGTCTACTTCCCCGGCGGGGTGTGGGCGAACGTCGAGCAGCACGACCCCGCGCTGTACGCGCACGCCATGGGGCTCAACCCGACCGGCCGGATGGGTACCCCGGAGGAGACCGCCTACGCGGTGGTCTCGCTGGTCAGCCCGCGGGCGAGCCGGATCAGCGGCACCAACCTGGTCGTCGACGGGGCACTGACCCGCGGGGTGCAGCTCTGACCCCCTCACCCCAGCGCCTCGCGCACCACGCGCTCGGCGGGCGCGGTCCCGGCCACCAGGTCGGACGCCGGCTCGCTCGCGGGCTCCAGCCCTCGCGGACGAACTGCTCGATCATCGCGCCACAGGGCGCCCCGGTGGCGCGGTCGCGGGCGACCGGTTTCCCGTCGAACCGGACACTCCATCCCGAACCGGTCCCGGGTTAGGGTCGCCTCACCTGACCGAAGGAGATCGTCCGTGACGCCGCCCCGGGCCGCGGTGGCCCTCGCCGCCCTGCTCACCCTGTTCCTCGCCGCGTGCTCCGCGCCCGGCTCGGGCCCCACCGACGGCGGGGAGACCCGCACGGTCGCCACCGCACGCGGCGAGGTCACGGTCCCGGCCGCGCCGCGGCGGGTCGTCGTGCTGGAGCCGGTACAGCTCGACACCACCGTCGCCCTCGACGCCCCGCCGGTCGGGGCCGGGGTCCTGTCCGAGGGCACCGGGGTGCCCGCCTACCTCGGCGACGCCGGCGCGCAGGTGGCGGTCGTCGGGACCGTCGCCGAGCCCGACCTGGAACGGATCGCGGCCCAGCGACCCGACCTGATCCTGGGCACCGAGTCCCGGCACGCCGCGCTGTACGACCGGCTGACCGCGATCGCGCCGACGGCGTTCATGGCCTCGCAGGCCGACCCGTGGCAGGACAACGTCCGCTTCGTCGGCCGGGCGCTCGGCCGCGAGGCCGACACCGAGCAGCTGCTCATCCGCTACCGGGACCGCTGCGCCGAGGTGGCGCGCGCCCACGACACGGCCGGGCGGACCGCGCAGATGATCCGCCCCCGCGACGGTCTGCTCACCCTGTACGGGCCGACGTCGTTCGCGGGCAGCACCCTGGAGTGCGCCGGGTTCACCATCCCGCCCCGGGACTGGGAGAACTCGATCTCGGTGGACCTGTCCCCCGAGCTGGTCCAGCAGGCCCGCGCCGACGAGGTGTTCCTGACCGCGACCGACCCGGCGTCGCCGTCGGCGGTGCCGCCGGCCGTCCAGGCGGTGCGCGCGCAGGTCTTCCCGCGGCTGCACCCGGTCGACCAGTCGGTCTGGATCACCGGCGTCGGGCCGCTCGGCGGGCAGAGGGTGCTCGACGACATCGAGCGGACGCTGGACCGGTGAGCCCCCTGTCGGGGTCGCCGAACGTCCTGTTCGCCGCCCGGGTGCTCGCCGTCGGCGTGCCCTCCCCCGGGTTCCGGCGGATCGTGCTGGGCGGTCCGGAGCTGTCGCGGTTCGCCCCGCACGGCCGGGACCAGCGGGTCAAGCTGCTGGTCCCGCCGGACGACGGCTACCCCGCCTCGCTCACCTCCGGCCTGCCGGAACGCGAGTGGCGGGCCCGGCTGCGGCAGCTGCCCGCCGGGACGCGGCCGGTGCTGCGCAGCTACACCCCGGCCGCGGTCCGGCCGGGGCGCGGTGAGGTCGACCTCGATGTGTTCCGCCACTCCCGGCCGGGCCCGGCAAGCGCCTGGGCCGCGGTCGCCCTCCCCGGCGACCCCGTCCTGCTCTCCGGGCCGGACGTGCGGCGCGGCAACCCCGGTCACGGCGTGCAGTGGGACCCGGGCCCCGCCACCGAGGTGCTGATCACCGGCGACGAGACCGCGCTGCCCGCCGTACGCGGCATCCTTGCCGTGCTCCCGCCGCACCACCGGGGCCGGGTGCTGGTCGAGGTCGGCGACCCGGCCGACGCCGTCGGGCTCACCGACGCCCATCCGGGGGTGACGGTGGAGGTCTGCCGGCGGCCCGGGCGCCCGCTGCTCGACGCCGTCGCCGACTGGGCCGACGCCCACGGTGCCGCGGCCGTCCGCCTCGGCGGGCACTTCTACGCCTGGAACGCCACCGAGAGCACGCGGGTGGCGCGGGTGCGGACCCTGCTGCACGAGGCGGGCGTCGCCCCGGACCGGGTCCACGCGCAGGGCTACTGGCACGACCGGCCCCGTCCCGCTGCCCGCTGATCACCCGGCCGTCATCCGGGCGTGGCCCCGCGGCCATGACCGGCGCGCAGCGTTGCCACCCGTGGACGAGACCCCGGTCGAGCCTCAGGCCGACGCCCCCGACACCCTGATCCCGCACCCCGCCGCGGCCGACCCCGGGCACTTCCGGGTCGACGACTCCGACGACGACGACGACCCGACCCTCGTCGGCCCCGAGGGCAGCCCGGTCGACACCTGGCGCCAGGGCTACCCCTACGACGACCGTCTGTCCCGCCTGGAGTACGAGCGCCAGAAGCGGCTGCTGCAGATCGAACTGCTGAAGCTGCAGAACTGGGTCAAGGACACCGGCAACCGGATCGTCGTGCTGTTCGAGGGCCGCGACGCCGCGGGCAAGGGCGGGACGATCAAGCGGTTCACCGAGCACCTCAACCCCCGCGGCTGCCGGGTGGTGGCGCTGGAGAAGCCGACCGAGCGCGAGGCCGGCCAGTGGTACTTCCAGCGCTATGTGCAGCATCTGCCCTCGGCCGGGGAGATCGTGCTGTTCGACCGGTCCTGGTACAACCGGGCCGGCGTCGAGCGGGTCATGGGCTTCACCGACCCCCGCTCCTACATGGAGTTCCTGCGGGCCACCCCGGAGCTGGAGCGGATGCTCGTCCGGTCCGGGGTCCACCTGGTGAAGCTGTGGTTCTCGGTGTCACGCGACGAGCAGCGCACCCGCTTCCTGATCCGTCAGGTCGACCCGGTGCGTCAGTGGAAGCTGTCCCCGATGGACCTCGCCTCACTGGACAAGTGGGAGGCCTACACCGAGGCCAAGGAGGCGATGTTCTTCTACACCGACACCAAGGACGCTCCCTGGACGGTGATCAAGAGCAACGACAAGAAGCGCGCACGGCTCGAGGCGATGCGCCACGTCCTGGGCCTGTTCGACTACCCCGGCAAGGACACCGGGGTGGCGTCCCCGCCGGACCGGTTGATCGTCGGACCCGCCGCGGAGATGTTCGAGCAGGACGAGGGCCCGAACCGCTTCCCGCCGTTGACCGACAAGCACCACTGATCCGCGGGGGCGGCGCTCAGGCGGGCTCGGCCACCAGCGTCATGGTCAGCGAGTGGCCGAGGCCCAGGCCGGGGCCCGCGGCCCGTTCGAGTCCGAGCAGGGCCCCGGCGAGCCGGTCGGCGTCGGCGTCGGCGAGCGGTCCCGCCCCCCGGTACGGCTCCAGGGCGGCGTTCCAGCGGCCGGCGAACCCGCGCAGCCAGGACAGCACCTCCTCCGGTGCGCCTCCGGTCGCGGGGCTGAACCGGAGGTCGTCGGGGTCGACCCGGGACGGGTCGCGGACCAGGTCGTTCACCAGGGTCCGGAAGCGCGGCACCGCCGGGTGGAAGGTGCCGGTGGCGGTGTGCCGTCCGACCAGGACCGACCGGTCGACAGCGGTGCGCGACACCAGCCGCACACCGCTGCCGGCCAGCGCGGCGTCGACGGTGGCGTCGAGTTCGGCGCGGCCGTAGAAGGTCATCGGCTCGGAGATGGGCCCGCCGCCGCCGGCGAAGAAGCTCATCGCGTAGTCCCAGCGCTCGGTGCCCCAGCGAGGCTGCCACTCCACCGAGTACCGGCCGAGGACGTCGACGACGACCGCGGCGCGCCGCCCCCGGGACGCGACGGCCGTCAGCACCGATCCCAGTGCGGCGACGAGCTCGTCGCGGGTGAGGTGGGAGTACGGCACCCCGCAGGACAGGTAGAGGTCGAATGCGCCGTCGGGCAGCGCGTCGCGCACGTCGCCGAGCACGAACGTCGCCGACGGCGAACCGACGGTGTCCCGCGCGGTGGCGACCATCTCTGGATCGACGTCGAGCCCGACGTAGCGCAGCCGGTCCTCCGCGACGATCGGCGCGGCGTCCGGTGCCGGGCGGGTGAGGAGGGCGAACCCGTCGGCGGTGCCGGACCCGACGTCGAGCACGGCGACCGGGGATCCGGGCCGCAGGTGCAGCGCGGCCAGCGCACCCGCGATGACCCGCCGGGTGACCGGCTCCTCGGAGCCGACCTTGACGGGGTCCCGTCGCGACGGGGACAGGTAATGGGCGCTCGCGCCGCGGTAGGACGGGGCCTGCTCGGAACGGCTCACCGTTCCTTCCTACACCGAGAAGATCAATTTCGGCTCACCGCGGGCGGCCGGGGTCGGGCCGGCCGCCCGCGGGAGGTCAGCGGGGACGGCTCAAGCCAGGTCGTCCAGCTCGCCGTTCCTGATCGAGGCCAGGAACGCAGCCATCTCGGTCGCCGGGAAGGCGAGCACGGTGCCGTGCGGGTCCCGCGAGTTGCGGACGGCCACGGTCCCCCCGGCCACGACGGCGAGCTCGACGCAGTTGCCCTGGTAGCCGCTGCGCACGCTCTTGCGCCACGCCAGCGAATCGATCGCCGCGGGGCCGCTCAGGTGCATCTGTTCCATGCGAATGCTCACCTCATCTGCACGTGCATTCTCCGTTGCGACGACGCTAGCAGGGGGCGAACGGTTCGGTCGTGCAAAACAGGACGGACGCGCCCGGCGGTCGCCCGGCCGCGCCCGAGTGCGCCGCACCGGCCGTGGGCGGTCGGCATCGGACGGTGTCCCCCCACTGCCGGGGACACCGGTGCCGTTCGTCGCCCGGGAGCGACGTCGGTGCAGGTCAGCGCTCGGCGCGCAGCTTGCTCAGGGCCTGTTTGGTCTGCTCCGGGCTGAGCGCGTCGACGGTGAGCCGGTCCATCGACCGGCCGTAGCGCTCGACGTCGGCCCGCTTGTCCAGATAGGAGGACCCGGTCATCTCCTCGAGGTAGACCAGGTCGGGCAGCTCGGGCTCGGCGAAGCGCAGCATGGTGAAGGCGTGCTCGGCCCCGTAGCCGGACAGGTCCCAGGGCAGCAGCTGGACGATGACGTTCGGCAGCGACGACAGCTCCACCAGGTGGTCGAGCTGGGCGCGGAAGACCGCCTCCCCGCCGACCGGGCGGTGCAGCACGGCCTCGTCGAGCACGGTCCAGAAGGTCGGGGCGTCCTTGCGGTGCAGCACGCGCTGGCGCCGCAGCCGCACCTCCAGGCGCTTCTCGACGTCGGCCCGCTCGGCGGGCGGCAGATCGGTGTGGCCGCCGCTGACGACCGCGCGGGCGTAGTCCTCGGTCTGCAGCAGGCCGGGGACGAACAGCAGCTCGTAGGACGAGATCCGCGACGCCGAGGCCTCCAGACCCACGAAGTCCTCGAACCAGCCGGGGACGACATCGTTGTACCGGGCCCACCAGCCGCTGGAGTTGCTCTCCTCGGCCATCGACAGGACCTGCTCGCGCTCGGGGCCCTCGGCGACGCCGTACATCGTCAGCAGGTCGGCCACGTCGCGCTGCTTGAACCCGACCTTGCCGGACTCCAGCCTGCTCATCTTCGAGTCCGAGCCGCGGATCGCGTACGCCGCATCGGCCCGGGAGATGCCCGCGCGCTCCCGCAGCCGGCGCAGGTGGGAACCGAGAACGATGCGCCGCGCGGTCGGGCCGCGGTCGGCACCGGGCGGGGTGGGGCTGTTCGGGCTGGGGACCACCGGGACGGGCTCCTGCGGGTTGCGGGGACTGCCGATCGGGTGACCCAGCCTACACAACGGTTCTGCAGGTCGTCCGCGGTCTCGATCACGGGGCACTTCCGGACGGTGACGGTGCGTGCCCGTCGGGCCGGTCCGCTACGGTGGCCGCACCGGTGATCGGCACCACGACGGGGCGCCGTCCGGGCACCGACCGACGACCCGGCGCGACGGCGCCGACGACGCAGTGAGGACTCCGCCGATGGCCCAGCCGACCGAGGGTCGCGCTCCCGCGTACATCGACACGACCAAGGCCAGCATCGCCCGGGTCTACGACTACGCGCTCGGCGGGAAGGACAACTACGACGTCGACCGGGAGACCATCGAACGGGTCCGGCAGGTGGCCCCCGAGGTCAACATGCTCGCGATCGACAACCGGGCGTTCCTGATCCGGGCGGCGCGCTTCGTCGCCACCCAGACCTCCATCACCCAGTACCTGGACTGCGGCTCCGGCCTGCCGACCGCGGAGAACACCCACCAGGTGGTGCAGCGGCTGCAGCCCGAGGCCCGGGTCGCCTACGTCGACAACGACCCGACCGTCATCGCGCACGGCCAGGCGCTGCTGGAGGACAACGAGTTCACCCGCTTCTCCGCCGCGGACATCCGCGAGCCGGAGACGGTGCTGGCCGACCCGACGGTCCAGGGCTTCCTCGACCTGGACCAGCCACTCGCGCTGTTCCAGATCGGCACCATCCACCACTTCGACGACGCCGTGGACCCACAGGCGATCATGGCGCGCTACATCGAGCGGCTCGCCCCCGGCAGCGTCGTCGCGATCGCGCACTTCTTCGACCCGGAGAACGCCGACAGCGAGCTGGCCCGGCGGATGGAGCAGGTCTTCGTCCACAGCCCGATGGGCAGCGGCCGGTTCCGCACGCACGCCGAGATCAGCGGCCTGTTCCCCGGGCTCGAGCTGGTCGACCCGGGCATCGTCCCCTGCTACCGGTGGTGGCCCGACGGCCCGCAGCTGCGCACCGAGGACCCGGTGCAGCGCTGCATCGTCGGCGGGGTCGGCATCAAGCGATGAGTTCGCGGGGCCGCCGCGGTCGGAACGGGTGAGACCCACCGACCCCGGGAGGCCCCCGTGCCCGTCCCCCTGGACCGCACCGCCGCGCTCCTGCACGACGCCGTCGACGCCGGGCGCGTCCCGGGGGTGGTCGCCGCCGTCGACGACCCCCGGCACGGCACCACGGTGCACGTCCTCGGCGACGACGGCGCCGGACACCCGCTGCGCCGCGACACGGTCGTGCGGATCGCCTCGATCACCAAGCCGGTCGTCGCGGTCGCGGCGCTCGCACTCGTCGAGGACGGGATGCTGGACCTCGACGGGCCGGTCGCGGCGTGGCTCCCGGAGCTGGCCGCGCCGCGGGTGCTGCGTCACGAGGCGGCCGAGCTCGACGACACCGTCCCCGCGCGCCGGCCGATCACCCTCCACGACCTGCTGACCTACCGCTGCGGGACCGGGATGCTCCCCCGGCCCGGCGCCGATCTGCCCGTGCAGCGCGCCACCGCCGGGCTCGGCAGCGACGGGCCGCCCGGCAGCTACCCGCTGCCCGACCCCGACACCTGGACCGCACGGCTCGCCGCGGTGCCGCTCGTCGCGCAGCCGGGATCGCGCTGGCTCTACCAGACCAGCGGCGACCTGCTCGGCGTCCTGCTCGCCCGCCGCTGCGGGACCGACCTGCAGACCGTGCTGGCCGAGCGCGTGTTCACCCCGCTCGGCATGCGCGACACCGGCTTCTCGGTACCCGTCGCCGACCGGGACCGGTTCGTCCCGCTGCTGACCGCCGCACCCGGCGGCGGCTTCACGGTGACCGACCCGGTCGACGGCGCGTGGGCGGCCCCGCCGGTGTTCCCGTCCGGGGGCGGCGGACTGGTCTCCACCCTGGACGACCTGCTCGCGTTCTCCCGGGCCCTGCGCGGGGGCGGCAGCCCGGTCCTGTCCCCCGGCGCCGTCGCCGAGCTGACCACCGACCGGCTGAGCGCTGCGCAGCGGGCCGGCGCCGCCCCGTTCCTCGACGACGGCTGCGGCTGGGGCCTGGGCCTGGCCGTCGAGGACGGCGGCCGCTACGGCTGGGACGGCGGCCTGGGCACCGGGTGGCGCTCCGACCCGTCGACCGGCGTGATCTCGCTGCTGCTGACCCAGGTGATGTGGGACGGGCCCGAGGGACCCGCGCTCGTGCACTCCTTCCGCGCCGCGGTGCACTCCTGCGTCGCCGAGGACCGTGCCTCGCCTCGGGGGCCGGCCGGCCCGTCCTCGGTTCGGAGGCCTGCCAGGTGTCCTGCGCCTCGGTCGAGCCGCTCGGCCGAGTAGCCGGAGGGCTCGTCCTCGGTGCAGCCGCTCGGCGCCGGCCCGAGCGGGTGGCGGGGGTGCCGCACCCCGGGCGGCCCCTCGTGTCGCTCGCCCGCCTGCTCGAACCCAGGACGCGCTCGGAGAACGCCACGCTCGTCGCCCATGTCGCGCACGACGAGCGCGACATGGGCGACGTGGGTGAAGGTGGGCGTGCCGCTCCCGGTCACTGGATCCACACCGTCTTGGCGTTCACGAACGACAGCGTGCCGAAGCTCGCGAGCTCGCGGCCGTAGCCCGAGTTCTTGGCGCCGCCGAAGGGGACCTCCGGCGTCGAAGCGGTGATCTTGTTGATGTTCATCATGCCGGTCTCGATTTCGTCGACCAGGCGTTCCGCCTCGCCCGCGTCCTGGGTCCAGGCGCTTCCGCCGAGGCCGAAGCTCGAGTCGTTGGCGATCGCGATCGCCTCGTCGAGGTCCGTCGCCCGGAAGAGCAGCGCCACCGGGCCGAAGAGCTCCTCGTAGTAGGCCGGCGCGTCCTTCGGGATGTCCGCGAGCACCGACGCCGGGTAGAAGTTGCCCTTACCGCCCAGCGGCGTGCCTCCGGTCAGGAGCGACGCACCCGCGGCCACCGAGTCCCGCACCTGCCGGTCGAGCTCCTCGAGGCCCTGCGGTCCCGACAGCGGCCCGAGATCGGTGTCCTCGTCCATCGGGTCGCCGACCGTGAGCGCTTCCATCTTCTCCACGAGGAGCCGCTGGAACTCGTCGGCGACCTGCTCGTGCACGATGATCCGCTTGGCGTTGATGCAGGACTGGCCGTTGTTCAGGGTACGCGACGCCACGGCCGCGTCGGCGGTGGCGTCCAGGTCGGCAGAGGGCATCACGACGAAGGCGTCGCTGCCCCCGAGCTCGAGCACGCTGGTCTTGACGTTGCGCCCGGCGCGGGCACCGACCGCACGCCCGGCGGGCTCGCTGCCGGTGAGGGTGACGGCACGCACCCGGTCGTCGTCGACCACGGCCTCGATCATTTCCGAACCGATGAGCAGCGTCTGGAACACATCGCGCGGGAAGCCTGCCCGCACCAGCACATCGGAGATGGCCAGCGCGACCTGCGGCACGTTCGAGGCGTGCTTGAGCAGGCCCACGTTGCCGGCCATCAGGGCCGGGCACAGGAAACGGAAGACCTGCCAGTAGGGGAAGTTCCACGGCATGATCGCCAGCACCGGACCCAACGGCTGGTACCGGGTGAAGACCCGGGCGTTCGACGGTGCGTCCGCGGGCTCCCACGGGTGGTCGGCGAGGTGTTCGGCGGAGTGGTCGGCGTACCAGCGGCACCCCAGCGCGCACTTGCCGACCTCCGCCTTCGCCGCCACGAAGGTCTTGCCCATCTCCAGGGTCGCGAGCCCGGCCAGACGGTCGGTCTCGGCGTCGAGGATGTCGGCGGCGGCGCGCATCCACCCGGCTCGCTGCTCGACCGTCGTGTCGCGGTAGCCCTGGAACGCGTCCCAGGACCGCTGGATCCTGTCCTCGAGCTCCTGCTGGGTGAGGGAGTCGAACTCCCGGACCGTCTCTCCGGTTGCGGGATTCGTCGTCGCGATGGCCATACCGCAGGCCTACCCTTCTCGCCGGACCGCACACGCCGGACCGTTCGAGCGTCGAGCTGTTCCGCGCACTCGGAGGCCGTCCCGGCGTCGCCTGCCGCGGGGTCGCCCCGTCAGCGGGAACATGGCGTCGCTCGGCGGCACCCCCATGTCCCCGGCCGGCTCCACCCGCCCGGAGGTTTCGGCCCCGACCGGCCGGGCACGCGCTCCACACGGGTGCACCCGGCCCGACGACGTAGATCTCGAAAACGTGCGGGTCGAGGACGGAGGGGCAGCCTGGCCGTCGCCGCACCGTTCCCACCACCCATCGAAGGAGGCGTCATGCCGGCCGAGACGACCGACGGGCCCGATCTGCACTCGATGACCGAGAAGCTGGCGACCGGCGCGAACTTCGCCTCGGTCGCCACGGTGCTGCCGAGCGGCCGTATCCAGAACCAGATGATCTGGGTACACGCGCAGGACGGCAAGATCGTCCTGAACACCGAGTCGCACCGCGTGAAGCACCACAACATCACCCGTGATCCGCGCGTCACGGTGCTGATCCGCGACGAGGCCGACCCCTACCGCTACGCGGAGGTCCGGGGGCGGGTCACCGACACGACGACCGGGCAGCAGGCCCGCGCCCACGTGGACCGGCTCGCGCAGAAGTACACCGGGCAGGACTACCCGCCTGAGGCGATCAAGTCCGAGCGGGTGATCTGGTGGATCACGCCGGAGCGCCAGACCGTGGTCGACCAGACCAACGGTGTCGCCGACTGACCTCCCGGCACGACGACGAGCCGTCCCGGACGGCGGTTCGGCGCGGACACCGTGGCCCGACTCCGGCGCCTGGTCCGCCCGCACCCGCCAGCCGCTCACCCTCGCACTTCGCCGCACCACCGCATCGGCTGCGGTCCGACCACCGCCGTTCGCGAACGGCACCCGAAACAAGCGAAGGAGTTTGCTCATGAAGGCACTCGTCTATCACGGTCCGCGCCAGGTCAGCGTCGACGAGGTCCCCGACGCCCGGATCGAGAAGCCCACCGACGTCCTGGTGAAGATCACATCGACCAACATCTGCGGGTCGGACCTGCACATGTACGAGGGCCGGACCGACTTCGACGAGGGCCGCATCTTCGGCCACGAGAACCTCGGTGAGGTCGTCGAGGTCGGCGGTGGCGTCGACAAGGTCCGGGTCGGGGACATGGTGTCCGTCCCGTTCAACGTCAGCTGTGGGCACTGCCGCAACTGCGAACACGGACTGACCAATTACTGTCTGGCCGCCAACGAACCCGGCATGGCCGGCGGCGCCTACGGGTTCGCCGACATGGGCGGCTGGGCCGGGGGGCAGGCCGAGTACCTGCGCATCCCGTGGGGCGACTTCCAGTGCCTGCGCCTGCCCGAGGACGCCAAGGAGAAGCAGAACGACTACACGATGCTCTCCGACATCCTGCCCACCGGCTGGCACGCGGTCGAGATGTCCGGTCTGGTTCCCGGCGAATCGATCGTGATCTACGGGGCCGGTCCGGTCGGTCTGATGGCCGCGCTGTCCGCGTCGGTGAAGGGTGCGGCGAAGGTGATGGTCGTCGACCGTCACCCCGACCGGCTCAAGCTGGCCGAGCAGATCGGGGCGATCCCGATCGACGACTCGAAGAGCTCGCCGGTCGACCAGGTCATGGAGCAGACAGGCGGCCGCGGTGCCGACCGTGGCGCCGAGTGCGTCGGCTACCAGGCCCACGACCCGCAGGGCAACGAGGACAACGCGCTGACCCTCAACAACCTGGTCGCCTCGGTGAAATTCACCGGCGGCCTCGGCACCGTCGGCGTGTTCGTCCCCCAGGACCCCGGCGCGCCGGATGAGCTGGCCCAGCAGGGCAAGGCCCGCTTCGACTTCGGCTCCTTCTGGTTCAAGGGCCAGCAGATGGGCTGCGGGCAGGCCCCGGTCAAGCGCTACAACCGCCACCTGCGCGACCTCATCGCCGAAGACAAGATCACACCGTCCTGGATCGTGTCCCACAACCTGACCCTCGACCAGGCGCCGGAGGCCTACCAGCACTTCGACGCCCGCGAGGACGGCTGGACCAAGGTCGTCCTCAACCCCACCCGGCCCAGCTGAACGCCCCGGGCGTCCGGGCGACCGAGCCCGCTGCCATCCGGCCCGTCATCGGCACGACGCGGCTCGACTTTTCGGCACGCGACGGGTCCGGGACGAGCGGCCGTTGATCCCGGGGCCGGTTCGGTACAGCTCGTCACACCCATTGCGGGACGGTCCCTGCAGGCGCATACTCACTTTAATTCAACAACAGTTGAAATGAGGTGGGTGCGATGTCGGAGCGCACGACGTGCTGCGTGGTCGGTGGTTGCCCGGCCGGGATGATGCTGGGGCTGCTGCTGGCCCGGGCCGGGGTCGAGGTGACCGTGCTGGAGAAGCACGGCGACTTCCTGCGGGACTTCCGCGGGGACACCGTGCACCCCACCACCCTGGACCTGCTCGACGACCTGGGGCTCGGCGAGCGGTTCGCCGCGCTGCCGCAGAGCCGGGTCGACGAGGTCGTGATCCCCGACGAGCGGGGCGGTGCGCAGCGGATCGGGAACATGTCCCTGCTGCGCCGGGTCGGGGTGCGTCATCCCTACGTCGCACTCGTCCCGCAGTGGGACCTGCTGAACCTGCTGGCCGAGGTCGCCGCCGACGAGCCGGCCTTCCACCTGCGGCTCGACACCCGGGCCACGTCGCTGGTCCGGGAGAACGGTCGGGTCGTCGGCGTCCGGTACGCGACGACGACCGCGCCCGGCGAGGAGACCACCGGCGAGATCCGGGCCGACCTCACCGTCGCCTGCGACGGCAGGCACTCGGTCCTGCGGGCCGGGTCCGGCCTGCCCGTGACCGAGTACGACGTCCCGTTCGACACCTGGTGGTTCCGGCTGCCGCGGCGCCCCGAGGAGCAGCGGGCCACCCTGCGCCCGCGGATCGGGAAGGGACGCTTCGCGGTGGTGATCCCGCGCGAGGGCTACTACCAGATCGGCTACCTCGCCCCCAAGGGCGCCGACGCGCGGCTGCGCACCGCGGGCGTCGAGGCGTTCCGGGCCGACATCGCCGACCTGATGCCGGAGTACGCCGACCGGGTCGACGAGATCGCGTCGATGGACGAGGTGAAGCATCTCGACGTGAAGCTCAACCGGCTGCGCCGCTGGCACGTCGACGGCCTGCTCTGCATCGGCGACGCCGCGCACGCGATGTCCCCCATCGGCGGCGTCGGGATCAACCTCGCGATCCAGGACGCGGTCGCCGCCGCGACCCTGCTCGCCGCCCCGCTGCAGCGGGGCACCCTCACCGAGCGGGACCTCGGCCGGGTCCGCAACCGCAGGCTGCTCCCGACGGTGCTGGTCCAGGGCCTGCAGCGGATCATGCACCGGAACATCGCCGGCCCGGCGCTGGCGGGACGGCTCGACGGTCCCCCCGCTCCGCTGCTGCGGCTGATGCGCGCGGTCCCGGCCGCCCAGATCGTGCCCGCCTACCTGGTGGGCGTGGGCTTCCGGCCGGAGCGGGCCCCGGACTTCGCCCGTCGCGAGCCCGCCCCGACCGGCTGAGCCGCGGCTAGGCTCGCCGGGTGCTGTCCCTGGACGCCCTCGACGTCGACCTGCTCGCCGCGCTGCGCGACCGGCCGCGGGCCGGGGTGCTGGAGCTCTCGCGCACCCTGCGGGTCGCCCGCGGGACGGTGCAGGCGCGACTGGACCAGCTGGAGCGTGCCGGGGTCGTCACCGGGTACGGCCCGGACGTCGACCTCCCGGCGGCCGGGTACGGCGTGCAGGCGTTCGTGACGCTGGAGATCGCGCAGGGCGAGCTGGGCGACGTCGCCGCCGAGCTCGCCGCGCTGCCGGCGGTCACCGAGGCGTACGCGACGACCGGCTCGTCGGACGTGATGTGCCGGCTGGCGGCGTCGTCGCACGAGGACCTGCAGGACACCCTGCTCGCGCTCGGCCGCTCACCGCTGGTGGCCCGCTCCACCAGCGTGGTGGTGCTGTCCACCCTGGTCGCGCCGCGCTGGCGGCCGCTGCTGGAGCGCGACCACCGCGAGGGCCCGAGCCGGGCGCCCGCCTACCGGGACTGACCGGACCCGCAGTTCGACGGCACCGGTCCGCGGCGGCCGGGTCAGCCGAGGTGGTGCGCCGCCCGGTGCGCGCCGAGCACGTCCAGGCCGAAGTCCGTCGACGGGTCGCGCCACACCGAGTGGGCGTGGTTGGCGTCGCGCTGGGTGTTGTCCCACTCGATGAGCAGGCGCGGGCCCTGCACCCGGTAGTAGTTCGGGGCGCCGTCCTCCAGCGGCCCCGCCCAGGCGAGGTGCACGGCGTCGAGCTCGGCGTCGTCGTCGTAGCGGGAGATCGGCTGCAGCGGCTCGGCGACCCGCTTCAGGTAGGTGCCCAGCAACGCGCGCAGCATCTCGCGACCCCCGGCGTCCAGGTCGGACGCCGGCACGCCGGCCGGGGTGCGCGACAGCGCGACGGTCTCCTTCTGCGCGTCGGTGAACGCGGCCCGCTCCTCGATGGCCTCGCTCATGTCGTCGAGCCGGCGCTGCTGCTCGGGGTCGGCGAAGGACTCGGTGCGCCAGATCCCGGCCAGCGGGATCCAGTTGTCGCCCTCCTGCGGCTCGGTGCGGTTCGCGGCGACGAGGTCCGGCGGGGCCTTGTCCAGCAGCACCGCACGCTCGCGCAGCTCGGCGGGCAGCGAGCGGACGAGGTCGCGGGCGAGGTCCTCGACCCGTCCGAGCGGGCGGAGCACGGCGTCGCCGAGCAGCTCGGAGGTCGCGGGGTCGGCGCCCAGGAAGCACGGGGTCGAGGCGACCACGACGCCGTCGACGACGAGGAGGTTGACCGACACGTGGTGCCCGCCGAAGCGCCAGCCCCAGGTGCCGGTGTCCCCCGGCTCGCCGAAGACGCGCAGGTGGTACATCTGCGGGTCCCGGCCACGGGTCCGGTCGAACAGGGTCACGAAGCCCTCGGTGTGGTCGAGGACGTTCTCCAGCCCCATCACGGTCGCGACGGTGACGTAGGCGGCCCGGGACAGCCCGGACGCGACCAGCTTCATCGCGGCGCGCTGCTGCGGCGGGAGCTGGTCGTGGAAGGTGAGCCCGCCGTGGTCGGTGGGGGTGTAGAACCAGCGGCGGCGCTCGGCGTCGGCGTCGCCGTCACCGGTCGGGGCGTGCCCGACGGCGACCTCCCGCTGCGCCGGGTCGAGGGTGTCCAGCCAGGCCGACGCGGCCCCGGCCATCGCGTCCGCCGTCGCCCGGGTGTCCGCCGCACCGATCATCCTGCCGACGGTAGCGACTGCGGGCAGACTCCGCGGGGCGGGATGCGCCATACTCGTTGTGCACAATAAATCGAGCCGGAGGCAACGATGCCCACTCCCACCGACGACAACCGCGACCTGCTCACCGTGATCGCCCGGATGCGGGCGAAGCCGGGCAAGGAGGAGGAGCTGAAGGCGGAGCTCGAGAAGCTGATCGAGCCGACGTCGAAGGAGGACGGCTACGTCAACTACGACCTCCACCAGGGCTGGGACGACCCCGCGGTGTTCTTCTTCTACGAGAACTGGGAGTCCGAGGCGAAGCTCGACGCGCACCTGCAGACCCCGCACCTGGTGCACTTCGTCGGGATCATGGGCGACCTGCTCGACGGCGAGCTCGTGATCCAGAAGCTGCGCCGCATCGCCTGAGCTCAGCCCTGCCGGTACCCGGCCGCCAGCTCCGCGAAGGCGGCCGGGTCCACCAGCGACGTCGTGTCGCCGGGCTCCCGCCCGGCGGTCACGTCGAGCAGCAGCCGTCGCATGATCTTGCCCGAGCGGGTCTTCGGCAGCTCCGCGACGAGCACGACCTCACGGGGCCGGGCGACCGGCCCCATCTCACGCGCCACGTGTGCCCGCAGCTGGTCGGCGAGGCCCTCGGTCGGGCCGTCGGTGACCGTCACGAACGCGACGACGGCCTGCCCGGTCGTCGCGTCCGGTGCCCCGACCACGCCCGCCTCGGCGACCCGCGGGTGCGACACCAGCGCCGACTCCAGCTCGATCGAGCCGAGCCGGTGTCCGGACACGTTCATGACGTCGTCGATCCGGCCCTGCAGCGTCACGTACCCGTGCTCGTCGACGACGGCGCCGTCGCCCGCCTTGTACCAGCCCTGCTCGGCGTAGTCGGCGAAGTACGACGCGCGGAACCGCTCCGGGTCGCCCCACACGGTCCGTGCCATCGACGGCCACGGCCGGTCGATCACCAGGATGCCGCCCTCGCCGGGGTCGCAGGTCCGCCCGTCGCGGTCGACCACCCGCACCGAGAGCCCCGGCAGCGGCCGGGTCGCCGAGCCCGGGACCAGCGACGTCACCCCGGGCAGCGGCGCGCAGATCGCCGCGCCGGTCTCGGACTGCCACCAGGTGTCGACGATCGGGCAGCGGCCGCCGCCGATCTCGGTGTGGAACCAGCGCCACGCCTCGGGGTTGATCGCCTCACCGACCGTGCCGAGCAGCCGCAGCGACGACAGGTCGTGTGCCGCGGGCACCTGCGGGCCCCACTTCATGTACGTCCGGACCAGGGTGGGCGCGGTGTAGTACACGGTGACGCCGTACCGCGCGATGATCTCGAAGTGCCGGCCGGGCTCGGGGGTGTCCGGGGTGCCCTCGTAGATCACCTGCGTGACGCCGTTGGACAGCGGGCCGTAGACCTCGTAGGTGTGTGCGGTGACCCAGGCGAGGTCGGCGGTGCACCAGTAGACGTCGTCGGGCTTGTGGTCGAAACAGGCCCACGCCGTCCACGACGCCTGGGTGAGGTAGCCGCCCATGGTGTGCAGCAGACCCTTGGGGGTCCCGGTGGTGCCGGAGGTGTAGACGAGCATGAGCGGACTCTCGGCGGGGTGCGCCTGCGCCTCGTGGACCTCGGGTGCGGTGTCGACGACGTCGTGCCACCACACGTCGCGGCCGGGGGTCCAGTCGACCTCCGAGCCGGTCCGCCGGATGACCAGCACGTGCTCCAGCGAGTCCACCCCGGACGCGGCCTCGTCGGCGTTGACCTTGACCGGGACGGCCTTCCCGCGCCGGTACTGGCCGTCGGTGGTGACGAGCAGCTTCGCCGACCCGTCGGTGAGCCGGAACCGCAGTGCCGAGGCGGAGAACCCGCCGAAGACCAGCGAGTGGACCGCCCCGATCCGGGCGCAGGCGAGCATCACGACGACGGTCTCGACCAGCACCGGCAGGTACACGACGACGACGTCGCCGCGCCCCACCCCGAGCGCGGTGAGCGCATGCGCGCAGCGGGCGACCTCGCGCTGCAGGTCGGCGTAGGTGACGGTGCGCCGGTCCCCCGGCTCGCCCTCCCAGTGCAGGGCGACCTTCTCCCCGGCACCGGCCTCGACGTGCCGGTCGACGCAGTTGCGCGCGACGTTCAGCGTGCCGTCGGCGAACCAGGTGACCTCGGGCCAGCGGCTGCCGTCGTAGCCCTGCGCGGGGGCGCGGTCCCACTCCAGGCGCCGGGCCTGCGCGCACCAGAACGCCTCCGGGTCGGCGGCGGCCTCGTCGTAGGCCGCAGCGGTGACGTTGGCGTGCGCGGCGAGCTCGGGCGGGGGCGGGTACATGCCCCGATCCTCGCCGCCGGATCCCCCGCGGCGCAGGTCGTCGTGAGGGGACTCACCGGTGGGCGAAGGCCCGGTGGTGGTCGTCGAGCAGGTCCACGCCGAAGTCGTTCTCCGGGTCGCGCCACACCGAGTGGGCGTGGTCCGCGCCGTCCTGGGTGTTGTCCCACTCCAGCAGCAGCCGCGGCCCCTGCAGCCGGTGGTAGTGCGGCTCCCCCGCCTCCAGCGACCCCGCCCAGGCCAGGTGCACCTCGTCGAGGGCGGCGTCGTCGTCGTACCGGGCGGCGGGTGAGACCCCGGCCGGTGCCCGGTCCAGGTAGGCCGAGAGCAGGCGGCGCAGCAGGTCGCGGCCACGGTCGTCCAGCGCGCTCGCCGGGACACCGCGCGGCGCGCCGGTGAGCGCGACGGCCTCGGTGCCCTCGACCGGGTCCACCGGCCCGGGCGGGCTCTCCCGCCG
>NZ_WWFY01000482.1:0-7523 GCF_009864975.1 Pseudonocardia sp. SID8383 | reverse complement strand
GACCCCCAGCGCCTCGGCCAGCGCCCGCTCCGCCGGCAGCCGGGTGCCCGACGGCAGCCTGCCGTCGCCGGTCAGCACCCGCACCGCGTCGGCCAGCACCCGGTACGCCGGGCCGCGCCCGCCGTGGACGTCACCGCACAGCGCGGCGAGGCGCTCCGCCCCGACCCCCTGCGTCTTTCCCGATCCACTTTCGCTCGAGTGGCACGGTGACGACAGGCCACCGATCGAGGCAGCATGCCATCTCGTGACGATCGACAGCTCCCGCTGGTCGCTGCGGATGCCGCGGCGCACCCGGCGGCTCACCCAGCTCGTGGCCGGCCTGGTCGCCTACGCGGTCTCGATGGCGCTGATGATGCGCGCGGCCCTCGGCTCGATGCCGTGGGACGTGTTCCACCAGGGCGTCGCCGGTCGTACGGCCCTGTCGGTGGGCGCGGTGACCGTGGTCGTCGCGGTCGGGGTGCTGCTGCTGTGGATCCCGCTGCGGGAACGACCGGGGCTGGGGACGGTGGCGAACGTCGTCGTCATCGGGGCCACGGTGGACACCGCGCTCGCGGTGCTGCCCGCCCCGGAGGCGCTGTGGCTGCGGATGGCGTACGCCGTCGCCGGGATCGTGCTGAACGCGGCGGCGACGGCGGCCTACATCGGGGTCGGGCTGGGGCCGGGCCCGCGGGACGGGCTGATGACCGGGCTCGCGGCCCGCACCGGCCTGTCGGTGCGGCTGGTGCGGACCGCGATCGAGGTGACGGTCGTGCTCGTCGGGTGGGCGCTCGGCGGTGTCTTCGGCCCGGTGACGGTGGTCTACGCACTCGCCGTCGGGCCGCTGGTGCAGTGGTTCCTGCCGCGCTTCACCGTGGGTGCGGTCAGCCCGTCACCCTCGACAGCCAGTCCCCGTTGCTCAGATCCATCTTGACCCCGTTCACCATCACCGTCGGGGTCCCGAAGCGGCCGCCGGGCGCCACCGCCGGGTCGGCGACGGCCGCCTCGGTCGCGTCGGCGATCGCCTGGGTGTTCGCCTGGCGGGTGACGCAGCCCGCGAAGTCCCCCGTGGCCCCCAGCTCGGTGCCGAGCGCGGTCAGCTCCTGCACCGTCTTGCCGGCACTGCCCTCGGCGGGCTGGTCGGCGTACAGGCGGGAGTGGTAGGCGGGGAAGATCCCGGCGTCGGCGGCGCACAGCGCGGCGTTGCCGGCGCGGGTCGAGTAACCGGGCGGGGTCGAGCGCTCGTCGAGGATCACGATGTGGTGGTAGTTGATCTTCGCCTTGCCCTCGTTCACCGCGGTGGTGAGCTGGTTCCCGACACCGCTCTCCAGCTGTCTGCAGGCTGGGCAGAGGTAGTCCTCGTAGAGGTCGACGGTCACCGGGGCCGCCTGGTTCCCGGCCTTCACGACGACGCCGTCGCGGGTCACCGGGTAGGTCGCGACGGTCGCCTTCTGGTAGTTCTGGTACAGCACGTAGACGCCCGTGGCCAGGGCGATGACCAGCACGAGCGCGCCGATCCCGAGGTTGCGACCGAGCCCGCTCGAGGTGCGTGCGGTGCTGATCCCCGCCGCCTGCAGCCGGGCCTGCGCGGCCTGCCGGCGCTCGCGCTCGCTCTGTCCCATCAGTGCTCCTTCGTCGCGTCCGCCGGCGCCCGCCGGTCGTGGTCGTGTGCCGCGGCCCGGTCCCCGCGCCCGTCGAGGGAGAACAGCGTCCGCGGGCGCACCACCAGGTACACCGCGGCCGTGAGGAAGGCGAGGTCGCGCAGCAGGGCCAGGCCGTAGCCGGTGTCGTCGGGGTCGACCGGCCCGCCACCGCCGAAGCAGCCGCAGTCGATCGCCAGCCCGCGCGCCCACGCCTGCACCAGCCCCGCGACGAACGCGAGCAGCAGCACGGTGCCCACCACCGCGGCGAGCCGGGTGGCGAGGCCCGCGAGCAGCAGCAGGCCGAGTGCGATCTCCAGCGGCGGCAGCAGGGTCGCGACCGGCACGACGAGCGCGTCCGGCAGCACCCGGTAGGCGGCGACGGCGACGGCCGTGGTGAACGGCTCGGACAGCTTCACCGCCCCCGACACCAGCCAGACCGCGGCCAGCCCCAGCCGCAGCACGGTGCCCAGCACGTCGAGCGGGCGGCCTGCGGTCACGACCGGGGAGCCTAGCGAGCCCGCCGGTTCAGAACTCCTCGCGGGCGGACTCCTGCTCCAGCAGCGCGTCGAGATCGGTCAGCCGCTCCATCGTGGCGACGGCGCGGGCGGTGCGGTTGTTGCCCGCCAGCATCTCCTCGTGGCGGTGCACGAACTGCCAGTAGCCCGCGGTGAAGGGGCAGGCCTTCTCCCCCACCCGCACCTTCGGGTCGAACGCGCAGCCCGAGCACAGGTCGGTCATCCGGTCGATGTAGGCGCCGCCGGAGGCGTAGGGCTTGGTGGCCATCCGGCCGCCGTCGGCGTGCTGGCTCATCCCGATCACGTTGGCGGGCATCACCCAGGCGAACCCGTCGACGAACGCCGTCGCGAACCAGTCGTTGAGCTCCGCCGGCCGGTAGCCACGCTGCATGGCGTGGTTGCCGAGGATCATCAGGCGCGGGATGTGGTGGGTCCAGCCGCGGTCGCGGACCCCGCCCAGGGCGTGCGACAGGCAGTTCGCGGTGACGGCGTCGGCGTCCAGGTCGGTCCACCAGTCCGGCAGCGGGGTGCGGGCCCGCAGGTGGTTGCGACGCGTGTAGCCACGCCCGAAGCGCCAGTACAGCTGCCAGACGTACTCCCGCCAGCCGAGGATCTGCCGGACGAACCCCTCGACGCTGGACAGCCGGGCGTCCCCGTCGTGGTAGGCCTGCTCGGCGGCGTGCACCGCCTCCAGCGGGTGCAGCGCGCCCAGGTTCATCGGCACCGACAGCAGCGAGTGCGCCATGGCCCAGTCCTGCTCCAGCACCGCGTCCTCGTACGGGCCGAAGGTGTCGAGGCGGTGCCGGACGAAGTGCCGCAGCGCCCGGGTGGCCTCCTCGTGGGTGACGGCGAAGCGGCGCGGCCCGTCGTTACCGACCGTGGGGTACCCGGCCGCGTCGAGGTCGGCGCGGACCTGCTCGTCGATCCCGTCCTCGCGGGGTTTCCAGGGCGCCTTCACCTCCAGGCGCTCGGCGCCCCTCGGCGGGGACTCGCGGTTGTCGTGGTCGTAGTTCCACTTCCCGCCGACGGGCTTCTCGCCGTCCATGAGCACGGAGAACCGCTCGCGCTGGGCGCGGTAGAACTCCTCCATCCGGAAGGTCTCGCGGTCACCGGCCCAGTAGTCGAACTCGTCCTTGCCCAGCGCGAAGGTCGGGGTGGGCCGGACCTCGGTGACCAGACCCTCCTTCACGAAACGGCGCACCATGTCCGAGGCCGGGAACGACGTCGGCTGGTGCACCACCACCGGGCGGCCGACCTGCTCCAGCGCCTCGCGGTAGGTGTCGGTGCGCAGGTAGGTGGCCCGGTCGCCGAGCTGCTCGGCGAGGTGACGCATCCCGGACAGCACCAGGTGCAGCTTCTGGCGGTGGTGGCGCCGCCGGCCCAGCGCCCGGGTGGACTCGACGATCACGATCTCGCGGCCGGCGAACTCCTCGGTGTCCCACACGTGGGGGCCGAGCTGGTCGGCGAACAGCCAGAGCGGAGCCGTGTCATCGGACGACATCGACCCAGTGTCGGGGTGGTCGCACAGCGCCGCGCGGCGAGCGCGGTCGTCCTATCGTTGCAGACGTGAACGATCCGGAGCTGGAGGCGGAGCTCGCCGACCACAGCCACGACCACTCCCACCGTGACGTCTCCGGCGGCTGGCTGCGCGCGGCCACCTTCGGTGCGATGGACGGCCTGGTCACCACGATCGCACTGATCGCGGGCGTCGGGGGCGGCGGGGCGGGCCGTGACGTCATCGTGCTCAGCGGGCTCGCGGGTGTCGTCGCGGGGGCGTTCTCGATGGCGCTCGGCGAGTTCGCCTCGGTCGGCACCCAGAACGACGCGCTCGACGCCGAGGCGGCCGTCGAGCGCCGTGAGCTGGCCCAGCACCCCCGCGCCGAGCAGCACGAGCTGGCCGCCCGGTTCCGGGAGATGGGCCTGTCCGAGCAGACCGCCGACGCCGTGTCCCGGGAGGTGCACCGCGACCCCGAGCTGGCGCTGCGGATGCACATCAGCCAGGAGCTGGGGGTCAGCCTGGACGACAAGCCGTCGCCGTGGGTGGCGGCGGTGTCGTCGTTCGCCGCGTTCGCGGTCGGCGGGCTGATCCCGCTGATCACGTTCCTGCTCGGCTACGGCTCGCTCGCGCTCGGCCTCGCCGTCGGCGGCGTCGGCCTGCTCGTCGCGGGGGCGCTGACCTCGCGGTTCACCTCCCGGTCGTGGTGGTCGGCGGCGCTGCGCCAGCTGGCGTTCGGCGCCATCGCCGCCGGCGCCACGTACCTGGTCGGCATGCTGATCGGCGTCAGCGCCGCCTGAGGGTCAGTCCTCCACACTGATCACCCGGGCCGGGCACACGTGCTCGGCCTCCTTCACCGCGTCCCGGTCGCCCTCGGCGGGCGAGTCGGTCAGCAGCTCGACGATCCCGTCGTCGTCCTGGTCGAAGACGTCGGGCGCGGTCACGACACACTGGCCGGCCCCGATGCACAGTTCCTTGTCCACGATCACGCGCATGGCCATCAGAATGCCACCGGCAGCGCGTGCACGCCGTAGACGGCCATGTCGTCGCGGAACGGGATCTCCGAGTCCGGCACGGTGACCCGCAGTCCCGGGAAGCGCCGCAGCAGCGCCGGGTAGGCGATCTGCAGCTCGAGGCGGGCCAGTGGCTGCCCCAGGCACTGGTGCACCCCGAACCCGAACGCGACGTGCCGGTTCGTCCCGCGGGTCACGTCGACCTCGTCGGGGTGCGGCCACTGGCGGGGGTCGCGGTTGGCGGCCTCGGCGGCGAGCACGACGCCCTCCCCCGCGCGGATCGTGACCCCGCCGATCTCCAAATCCTCGGTCGCGACCCGGCGGCGGCCGACGTGGGTCACGGTCAGGACCCGCAGCAGCTCCTCGACCGCGGCGCGGACCTGCGCGGCGTCGCCGTCGCGGACGACGGCGAGCTGGTCGGGGTGGTGCAGCAGGGTCAGCGTGCCGAGCGCGATCATGTTCGCCGTCGTCTCGTGCCCGGCGACGAGCAGCAGCAGCGCCGAGGCACTCGCCTCGTCGACGGTGAGGTCCCCGGCCGCGACCCGGGCGGCCATCCCGCCGAGCACGTCGTCGCGCGGCTCGTCCAGCCGCTCCCGGACGAGGCCGGCGAGGTAGTCCTGCAGCGCGTCCGACGCCGCGGCCGACGCCTCCGCGCCCGAGGTCAGGTCGACCATGATCCGGCTCTGCGCCTCGAAGAACGCGTGGTCGGCGTAGGGGACCCCGAGCAGGTGGCAGATCACCAGCGACGGCAGCGGCAGCGCGAACGCCTGCACCAGGTCGGTCGGGTTCTCCCCCGCTTCCATGGCGTCCAGCAGCGCGGTGACGGTCTGCTCGACCAGCGGCCGGAGGCGCTCGATACGGCGCACGGTGAACTCACCGATGAGCATCCGCCGGTGCCGGGCGTGCTCGGGGCCGTCCATCATGATGAAGCTGCGCCGGCGCCCCCGGGAGCGCACGCGGCGCGACCGCGACGCGGCCGGGTAGCCGTCGCGGTCGGCATCGGCGGACAGCCGCTCGTCGGCGAGCGCGGCGCGGACGTCGTCGTAGCGGGTGACGAGCCACGGCGTACTGCCGTCCCAGATCCTGACCCGGGCGACCCCCGGCTCGGCGGGGCACTCGTCGTCCCGGATGCGGGCGAGCTCGGCGGGCGGATCGCAGGGGCACCCGCGCGTCATCGGGTAGGTGGTCACGGGGTCGGTCACGGCGGTCATCGGCATCACTCCCGCCGAGGATGTTAGCAATGCTCAGTTTCATTGCGCAACGATCTGTGCGGAGAGCAGAGACAGGAACGGCCCCGTCCCGGGATCGGGACGGGGCCGCTGGGCGGTGGAGGTGCCGGGAATCGAACCCGGGTCCTCCGTCGGTTCACGAGGGCTTCTCCGTGCGCAGTCCGCTCTGTCTCTACTCGGATCCACCGGTCACGCGAACAAGCCGGTGTGACGATCCCAGCCGCTGTTGGATGTCCCCTGCGATTCCGCGGCCGAACCGCAGGGTGAGTCCCCTGAATGATGTCGGGAACCGGAGCGGGGACGCCTCCGGCCCGACAGCCCCTACCTGAAAATCAGGCAGCGAGCGCGTAAGCGCTCTGGGCAGTGCGACTGTTGTCGGCACTTATTTTTTTGCGACGCATGGTTAACGAGATCATCGTCGCCTTCCTCGGCACGCTTCACCTCGATCAACGATCGGAGTCGAAACCGTTCACCCCCTGGTCGGGTCCCGGAGGACCCGCAGTCCACCTGCACTCCGCACGGATGTACCCGGGCGGACGCACAGCATAACGCCCCACGCCCGCCCGATCATCCCGGTTCCCGGTGGCGTCTCATCCCGCCGCGACGTCGTAGGTGTGCCCCGCGGCCCGCAGCCGGTCGACCAGCACGTCACCCAGCGCGGTGGCCGGGGTGAGGCAGCCCGCACGGTCGGGCAGCGCGGACCCGCCCAGGGCCAGTGCGAGGCCCGCCTCGCCGAACATGACCGCGGTGGCCCCGTAGCCGGGGTCGCCGGGGCCGGAGACCCGCACCCGGTAGCGACGCCCGGACTCGGTCTCGGCACGCACGTCCATCCGGAACCAGCCGCGCTCGCGGGTCCGCTCCGACGGCCCGGTCCCGGGCGCGGGCAGCACCCGGTCGAGCAGCGGGCGGATCGGCGGCACCATGAACGCACCGACCAGCGCGCCGAGCCCGCCGGTGACCACACCCGCGGTGACCGCCCCGGACACCCCGCGACCACAGCCCTGGAGCTCGCCGTACCGCAGTCCGCGGCCGTAGGCGTGGTCGAGCAGCGCGTTGGAACGGCGCACGATCCGGGTGTTGTAGGACGCCATCACGAACGGCGCGGTCCAGGTGCCGTCCGGGAGCCGGGCGGGCGGTCCCGCGTCGCCCGGCTGCGACGGCGTCGGCTCGGCCGACGGGTCGGGGCTCAGCGAGTGCGGGCGGGCGGCCAGGCGCCGGGCGTCGCGGTCGGTGCGGACGGTGTCGAGCTGCCCGCGCAACGAGTCCACCGTGCCGCCGGAGACCCCGCCGCGCATCGTCGCGACCGTGCGGACCTCGGTGAGCCCACCCGCGCCGTCGGCCTGTGCGGCCCGGTGCGCGAGGAACACCCCCAGGTCGGAGGGGACGGAGTCGTAGCCGCAGGAGTGCACGATCCGCGCGCCGCTCGCGCGGGCGGTGTCGTGGAAGCGGTCGATCGCCTCGCGGACGAACAGCACCTCGCCGGTGAGGTCGGCGTAGTGGGTGCCGGCCCTCGCGCACGACCCGACCAGCCCCAGTCCGTACTTCGCGTACGGGCCGACCGTGCTCAGCACGACGCGTGCGCCCGCGGCGAGCCGGTCGGTCGCGGCCGGGTCGGCGGCGTCGGCGACGATCAGCGGCCAGTCCCGCGCCGA
>NZ_WWFY01000481.1:0-9269 GCF_009864975.1 Pseudonocardia sp. SID8383 | reverse complement strand
CGCCGCCGACCCGGCGCTCCAGCTCCTCGACGAAGGGCAGCAGCGCGTCGAGCAGGGTCTTGTCCCCCGCCTGCGCCCCGCCGAGCTGCTGGATCGTCGTGGCGAACTCGCGGGCCCCGGCGGTGACGGTCGCGGCCGGATAGGTCGCGGCGGTGTCGCCGAGGTGCCGCCCGAGCGCCTCGAGCGCTGCGCCCCACAGCACCCCGGAGGTGCCGCCGGCGCGCTCGGCCCAGGCCTGCCCGGCCTGCTGCAGCACCCAGCCGCCGCCGACGTCGTCACCGAGCTCGCCGACCCGGGCGGTAGCGGCGGTGATCCCCTTGAGCATGCCGCGGCCGTGGTCTCCGTCGCCCGCGACGGCGTCGATCCTCCCCAGCTCGTGCTCGTGGGAGCGGATCGTCGACTCCACCGCGGCCAGCGCGGCGCGGACGGTGCCCGCGAGGCCCCGGGCCGCGTCGCTCGCCGCGGGTGCGGTGACGACGGCGTCGGCCTCGGCGAGCTCGTCGGCGGTCGGCTCGCGCAGCGCCGCCAGCGGCGCGGCGGTCTTGCGGTAGGCGGGGGTGTAGGCGTCCGCCCGCCACAGCGGCTCCAGTTCGTCGTCGAGCCACATCAGGGTGAGCGAGCAGCCGCCCATGTCCAGACTGGTCACGAGCTCGCCGACCTCCGGGTCGACGATCTCGTACCCGGCGTCGCGCAGCCGCGGCGCGACGTGGCGCCACAGCAGGAACAGCTCCTCGTACTTCGTGGTGCCCAGCCCGTTGAGGATCGCCCCGACCCGGCCGGGGGCGCCCGCCGGTGCGTGCTTCAGGACATCGTCGACCAGCAGTTCCGCCAGCTCGCGGGCGGGCAGCATCGGGACGTCGCGGATGCCGGGCTCGCCGTGGATGCCCAGGCCGAGCCCGAGATGCCCCTCGGGCACCGAGAACAGCGGCTCGTCCTCGCCGGGCATCGTGCAGCCGGTGAACGCGACGCCGAGACTGCGGGTGGCGGCGTTGGCGGCGCGGCCGAGACGCTCGACCTCGTCGAGGTCCGCGCCGCGCGCGGCGGCGGCACCCATCGCCTTGAACACGGTGAAGTCGCCGGCGATCCCGCGGCGCCGCGACTCCTCCTCGGCGGAGGCGACGTCGTCGGTGACGACCACGATGCGGGTGTCGATGCCCTCGGCCCGCAGCCGGTCGGCCGCGATCCCGAAGTTGATCGTGTCGCCGGCGTAGTTGCCGAAGCTGAAGACCACACCGCGGCCCTGGTCGGCGGCCTTCGCGACCGAGTACGCCTGGGCCGCCGACGGCGAGGTGAAGATGTTGCCGACGACGGCGCCGTGCGCCATCCCCGGCCCGACCGTCCCGCAGAACGCCGGGTAGTGGCCGGAGCCGCCCCCGATGACGACGGCGACCTGCGGGTCGCCGTCGCCACGGTGGGCGACCACGCCGCCGTGCACCCCTCGGACACGGTCGGCGTAGAGGTCGAGGAAGCCGGCGAGCTGGTCGTCGGCGAACTCGGCGGGGTCGTCGAAGATCCTGGTCACGAGGTCTCCCTCACCGTGGTGGCGGCGGTCTCGCGCAGCTGCGGGTCGTCCTGCGGGACGTTCAGGAACGAGACCATCACGAAGGCGGCGGCGTAGAGGGCGACGAAGGCCCACACGACGCCGACGTTGCCGGTGCCGAGCGCGAGCATCAGGGCGACGACGCCCGAACCGAGGAAGGCCGCGCCGCCGGCGGCGGTGGTGTACATGGCCATCGCGGCGCCCTTGTGGTCGGGTGCGAGCGCGGGCATGATCGCGCCCATCGGGACGAACCCGGCGAGCAGGCAGCCGAACACGCAGCCCGCGGCGACCGAGACCCAGAAGCCCCAGGTCGAGCCGGCCGGGACGAGCTGCGGGACGTACCACCACAGCAGCAGGCCGACGGCGGAGCCGAAGACGCCGAACCACTGCACCGTGCGGCGCCAGCCCCACCGGTCGCCGACGGCCCCGAACACCGCGTTGACCAGGATGTTCGTCGCGTAGACGAACACCGTCATGGTCAGCCAGCGGCTCTGGCCCCAGCCGAGGTCCACCGCGATGACCGTCGGCAGGATGATGAACATGCCGTACTGCGGCGCGGTGTTGATCAGCCGGACCAGGAAGCCCATGAGGATCTTCGGGTTGGCCGCGGTGAGCCGCAGCCCGGCGCTGAGCACCTGGCCGGTGGTCTCCCCGGCCGGCGCGAGCCGACGGGTGGCGTGCGGCTCGTGCACCCCGAAGCGGGCGATCAGGTACCCGGCGACGACGAGCGCGGTCGAGCCGACCATCGCGGCGGTCTCGCCGCCGGTGCCCCCGCCGAAGGCCGGGATCATGCCGAGCGCGAACAGCGAGCCCAGGGTGGGCAGGCCGCCGGTGAACATGACGTAGAACCAGCCGACGGCGACGCCGTTGCGCGAGTACGGCGTGACGACGTTGATCCACACCAGGAACGCGAACGCGAAGAGCGGGTAGCCGAAGCCGCGCAGGAAGTAGGTGGCGGCGACCAGCGGGAGGCTGCCGATCTGCAGGCTCAGCAGGAACAGCACCTCGAACACGACCCAGACGGCGACGCCGAGGGTCATGACGCGGCGCGGGCCCCACAGGTCGGCGAGCGCGCCGGACAGATAGCTGGCGACGAGCACGGCCAGGCTGTAGCCGGTGATGATCGTCGCGACGGTCGCCTCGGGCGAGCCGAGCACCGCCTCGATGTGCGGGGAGATGAAGTTGGACTCGGTCCCGTTGCCGGTCATGAAGACCAGCACGCCGAGGAAGCCCCAGCGCAGGGAGTGCGGGATGCCGATGCGGTCGAGGAAGGTCTCGTGCTGCGGAGCGGCGCTGCTCATCGTCGACCCCTCAGGCGTTCGGGAGGATCGAGACCTTGACCGACGCACCGGAGGTGTCGCCGACGAGGTCGAGGGCCTTCTGGAACTCCGCGAGCGGCACCTGGTGGGTGCAGATGTCGGAGATCGGGAGCTTGCCGTCCTCCAGCATCTTGATCGCGGCGGGCCAGCAGTGCGGGCCGAGGTGGGCGCCGCGGACGTCGAGCTCCTTGTCGTCGGAGATGATCGACCAGTCCACGGTGACCTCGGAGCCGAACACCGAGTACTCGACGTAGGTGCCGAGCTTGCGCAGCAGGTTCAGGCCCTGCGCGACGGCCGGGACGGCGCCGGAGCCCTCCAGGTAGACGTCGGCGCCGTAGCCGTCGGTGAGCTCCTTGACCCGGGCGACCGCGTCCTCGCAGGAGATGTTGATCGTGAGGTCGGCGCCGGTGCGGCGGCCGAGCTCCAGCTTCTCGTCGTCGAGGTCGAGCGCGATCAGCAGGCGCGGGTTCTTCGCGCGGGCGCCGGCGATCAGGCCGAGGCCGATCGGGCCGCACCCGGCGACGACCACGACGTCGTCGAAGGTGATGGTGGCGCGCTCGACGGCGTGCAGTGCGCAGGACAGCGGCTCGGCGAACGCGGCGTGCTGCGGCTCCAGGTCCGGTGAGACCCGGTGCACCCGGGCGCGGGTGGGGACCAGCATGTACTGGGCCATCGCGCCGTCGAAGTTCCGGAAGCCGAACATGTCGTGCGGCCCGCACATCCAGTACTGGCCGCGCAGGCAGTAGCGGCACTGCTCGCACGGGACGATCTGCTCGCAGGCGACGCGGTCGCCGACGGACACGCCGTGCAGGGCGAGGCCCTCGTCGTCACCGGAGACGATCCGGCCGACGAACTCGTGACCGGGCGTGACACCGGTCTGGGCCCAGGCGGGCCGGTTGTCGTCGCCCCAGAACTTCGCGGCGCCGTGGTAGCACTTCAGGTCGCTGGCACACACGCCGACGGCCTCGACCTGCATCAGCAGCTCGCCGGGGCCGGGCCGGGGGACGTCCACCTCCTCCAGCCGGTAGTCCTCGGGGCCGTGCACGACGACCGCCTGCATCCGGGTCGGGATGTTCTCTCCCACGGCGAAACCTCCGTTGGTGCCATGCGGGGTGCTGCATGCGACTGGCCTTGAGCATGCGTTCCGGTGTGAACATTCGTCAACACATCGGTTCCGACTTGAACAAACGTGCAGTACGCTTGACTGGTACGGATCCGGACCGGCGGAGGAGGTGGCGATGGCGCCGCACGACGTCTCCCGGCGCGACCTGGGGCTGATGCACCGGGCCGCGCGGCTGTACTACGTCGACGAGCTCAACCAGGCCGCGATCGCCGACCGGCTCACCGTGTCGCGTCCGACCGTCTCCCGGCTGCTCGCCGAGGCCCGCCGGGTCGGGATCGTGCAGATCACTGTGCACGACCCGGACTCGCTGCACACCGGTGGCGACGACGCACCCCGGCTCGCCGCCGCGCTCGGGCTGGACCGCGTGTGGCTGGCCCCGCGCCCCGCCACCGACCTCGGTCAGTCGCTCGCCGAGCCGGTCGGCGAGGCGCTGCGGGAGGCCGGGCTGCGCGCCGGTGACGTCCTGCTCGTCTCCTCCGGGCGCACCGTGTGGGAGCTCAGCCACACCACGCTGCCCGCGTTGGCCGGCTGCGAGATCGTGCCGACCGTCGGTGGGGTCGCCGAACCCGAGGCGTGGCACCAGACCAACGAGATCGTCCGGTCGGTCGCCGAACGCGGACACGGACGCCCGCACTTCCTGTTCACCCAGGCCATGCCGTCACCGGCGATGAGCCGCACGCTCGCCGAGGACCCGGAGTTCCGGCGGGTCACCGGGTTCTGGATGCGCGCACAGGCCGCGCTGGTCGGTGTCGGCGCCCCGCCCGCGGGCCGCGCGTCGATCTCGACCTCGGTCCCGCTCGACGACGAGGGCCTCCAGGACGGCGTCGGCGACGTCTGCCTGAACTTCTACCGCGCCGACGGCCGCCCGATCGCCTTCCCGGGCAGCGACCGGATGGTGCGGATCTCCCCGGAGCAACTGCGACGGGTGCCGCGGACGATCGCCGTCGCCGTCGGGGAGGAGAAGGTGCCGAGCATCGTCGGCGGGGCGCGGGCGGGCCTGTTCAACCGCCTGGTGACCGACACCCCGACCGCCCAGGCCCTGCTCGACGCCCTCGGCCCCGTCTGACCCACCGACGACGTCGGACGGCGGGGCAGCACATGTTCGTGATCGCAGACCGCGTCATCCACCCGGTTCCGAGTAGGCGTCGCCGGCCGGCTCGGCACACGGGAGCACACTGCGCCGCCACACCGAGCTTCTGCCCGTCCGCCGATCTGCCTACCCGGTAAGCGGATTCCGGAGGGCGGGCGCTCGGGTCGGACCGCCGCCCGGACGACCGTTCCACGGTCCGCTGTGGTCGGCCGAGAACTCGCTTACCGGGTAAGCGGGTTCGGCCCAGAAGGGCGTGCCGCACGACCGGTCCCGTCGACGAGCCGATCACACCCGACGTTCACACCCCTTGTCCGACGTCCACACCCGTCGAGAGGGGTGTGAATGCCGGACAAGGGGTGTGGGTGCGGCCGGGGTCAGGCCGTGGGCGACACCCAGGGGGTGCCGGTGATGCGGCGGTAGACCTCGGCGTAGCGGTCGTGGACGACCTTCACGACCTCGTCGGGGACCTCGGGGCCGGGGGCGGTGCGGTCCCAGTCCAGCCCGGCGGACCAGTCGCGGACGTACTGCTTGTCGAAGGAGAACTGGACCCGGCCGGGCTCGTAGGAGTCGGCGGGCCAGAACCGCGACGAGTCCGGGGTGAGCACCTCGTCACCGAGGACGATCTCGCCGGAGGTGTCCCGGCCGAACTCCAGCTTGGTGTCGGCGACGATGATCCCGCCCTCGGCCGCGGACTCGGCGCCGCGCCGGTAGACCTCCAGGGTCAGGTCCCGCAGCCGGGCCGCGGTGTCGACGCCCAGCTGCGCCACGACGTCGTCGAAGGTCATGAACTCGTCGTGCTCACCGACCGGCGCCTTGGTGGTCGGGGTGAAGATCGGCTCGGGGAGCTTCGAGCCCTCGACCAGGCCGGCGGGCAGCGTGACGCCGGAGACGGCGCCGGTGCGCTGGTACTCCTTCAGCCCGAGCCCGGTGAGGTAGCCGCGGGCGATGCACTCGACCGGCAGCATCTCCAGCGGACGGCAGCGGACGGCGCGCCCGGCGAACCCGTCGGGGATGTCGTCGGTGCCGATGACGTGGTTGGGCACGAGGTCGCCGGTGCGCTCGAACCAGTACAGCGACAGCGCGGTGAGGATCGCGCCCTTGTCCGGGACCGGCGTCGGGAGCACGACGTCGTAGATCGACAGCCGGTCCGAGGCCACGAGCAGCAGTTGGGCCGGGTCGCGGGACTCGTCGAGGTAGAGCTCGCGGACCTTGCCGGAGTGGACGAGCCTCACAGGATCCCTCCGGGGGTGTAGGCGGCGGCCTCGGGGTGCTTCGCCGTGATCGCCGCGATCTTCTCGTTGACCGCCGCGACCTGCGCGGACGCGGCGCCGGTGAAGCGCAGCGGGTCCTCCAGCAGCCGGTCCAGCGTGCCGGCGGGCAGGCCGAGCCGGTCGTCGCCGGCGAGACGCTGGAGCAGGTCGTTGTCGGCCTGGCCCTGCTCGCGCATCGCCAGTGCGACGGCGACCGCGTGCTCCTTGATGACCTCGTGCGCGGTCTCCCGGCCGACCCCGGCGCGGACGGCGGCCATCAGCACCGCGGTCGTGGTGAGGAAGGGCAGGTAGCGGTCGAGCTCGCGGGCGATCACGGCCGGGTAGGCGCCGAACTCGTCGAGCACGGTCAGCGTGGTCTCGTAGAGGCCGTCGAGGGCGAAGAACGCGTCCGGCAGTGCGACGCGGCGCACCACCGAGCAGGAGACGTCGCCCTCGTTCCACTGGGAGCCGGCGAGCTCGGCGGTCATGACCGACAGGCCGCGCAGGATCACCATGAGGCCGTTGATGCGTTCCGCGGAACGCGCGTTCATCTTGTGCGGCATGGCGCTGGACCCGACCTGGCCGGGGGCGAAGCCCTCGGTGGCGAGCTCGGCGCCCGCCATCAGCCGGATCGTCGTGGCCAGCGACGACGGCGCCGCCGCCAGCTGCACCAGAGCGGTGACGACGTCGTGGTCGAGCGAGCGCGGGTAGACCTGCCCGACGCTGGTGAACGCCTCGGCGAACCCCAGGTGGGTGGCGACGCGCTGCTCCAGCTCGTCGAGCTTCACCGAGGCTTCAGTGTCGCCGCCCAGTAGATCCAGCATGTCCTGGCTGGTGCCCATCGGGCCCTTGATCCCGCGCAGCGGATAGCGCGAACGCAGGTCCTCCAGCCGGGCGTGCGCGACGAGCAGCTCGTCCGCGGCGGAGGCGAACCGCTTGCCCAGGGTGGTGGTCTGCGCGGCGACGTTGTGGCTGCGCCCGGCCATGACCAGCTCGGCGTACTCCGACGCGCGACGCCCGAGCCGCGCCAGGACCGCGACGGTCCGGTCGGCGACGAGCTCCAGCGACAGCCGGATCTGCAGCTGCTCCACGTTCTCGGTGAGGTCGCGGCTGGTCATGCCCTTGTGCACGTGCTCGTGGCCGGCGAGGGCGTTGAACTCCTCGATGCGGGCCTTCACGTCGTGCCGGGTGACGCGCTCGCGGGCGGCGATCGAGCCCAGGTCGACCTGCTCGACGACGGCCTCGTAGTCGTCGACGACCGACGACGGCACCTCGATGCCGAGGTCGCGCTGGGCGCGGAGCACCGCGATCCACAGCCGTCGCTCCAGCTGGATCTTGTACTCCGGAGACCAGAGGCGGACCAGCTCGGGGCTCGCGTAGCGCGCGGCCAGCACGTTGGGAATCACGTGGCGCGATGATAATGGCTGGTGGGGGCCCTGTGACCGGCGGGAGCGCGGCCTCACACCCGGGGCAGGGACTCCAGCACCTCGTGGAGCGCCTTCCGGCCGACCGCGCGCGGGTCGGGGTCGGCCTCGATCAGCGCGGTGAGCACGACGCCGTCGACGAGCGCGGTGAGCCTGCGAACCTCCCCCGGCCCCGGGCGACGGCCGGTCGCGCGGGTGAGCGCCTCGTCGAGCAGGGCGTCGAACTCGACGCGCTGGGCGCGCAGCAGCCCGGCCAGGAACGGGCGCCGGCCGGACCCGATCAGCCGCTCGAACCGGCCCAGGACGGCGTCGAGGCCGTCGGTGCGCGAGCGCGGCCCGAGGAGCAGGTCGAGCACGATCTCGGCCGGGTCGTCGCGCCGGGCGAGGCAGTCGTGGGCGTCGGCCAGCTCGGTGTGCGCGAGCCGGTCGAGCGCGGCGGACACCAGGTCCTCCAGCGAGGAGAAGTAGTAGGTCGTGGCCGCCAGCGGCACCCCGGCGCGCTCGGCGACGGCTCGGTGCCGGATCGCGTCGAACCCGCTCTCGGCGAGCAGCTCCGCGGCCGCCGCGACGAGCAGGGCGCGGCGACGCTCACCCTTCTCGGTCTGCTTCGGGGCCGCCATCGCCACATAGTGCCAAGACGGGGCCCGTCCGGACGAGTGAGATACCGGACTCGACACCCAGGTCGGACGGGGTGACCGTGACCGTTTCGTGACCCTGCCGTTCTCACCGCCGCGGGGATGGAACACACTGGTGGTGTGCGTCCGTCACCCAGAAGCCGCTGGTCACCGCGCGGTGGTGCGCGCGGGGCGGCGGCCGCCCCGGCCCCCGGCGAGCCCGTCGACCTGCGATCGGACACCGTCACGCTGCCGACCGAGGCGATGCGCCGGGCGATGGCCGAGGCCGAGGTCGGCGACGACGTGCTCGACGGCGACCCCACCATGCGCGAGCTGGAGGAACGGGTCGCCGGCCTGCTCGGCGCCGCCGACGCGCTGTGGACGCCCACCGGCTCGATGGCGAACCTGATCGCGCTGATGAGCAGGCTCGGCCGCGGTGACTCCTTCCTCGCCCCCCAGGGCGCGCACGTGCTCGACTTCGAGCTGGGCACGGCCGCGTGGCTGGCCGGCGGGATGCCGCGGCCGCTGCCGCACGACGCGGGCCCCGGCAAGGTCACCGCGTCCGCTGTGCGCCGGGCCGCCGCCGACGACGGCTTCTACGCCTCCCTGCGCCCGGTGCTGCTGTGCCTGGAGAACACCCACAACTCCGCGGGCGGCACCGTGACCGCACCGGAGGAGCACGCCTCCGTCGCCGCCGCGGCGCGGGCCGCCCGGCTCTCGGTGCACCTCGACGGCGCCCGGCTGTGGAACGCCGCGGTCGCGCTCGGGGTCCCGCCGGGCGCGCTGACCGTCGGCGCCGACACGGTCGCGGTGTGCCTGTCCAAGGGGCTCGGCGCGCCGGTCGGGTCGGTCGTCGCGGGGTCGGCGGAGTTCGTCGAGTACGCCCGGCGGCTGCGCAAGATGCTCGGC
>NZ_WWFY01000480.1:0-20237 GCF_009864975.1 Pseudonocardia sp. SID8383 | reverse complement strand
CTCGTCGTCGTGGATCTCGGCGTAGGCCAGGCGGGAGTGGTCGTCGAGCACGGTGTGCACGAACGCCGTGCCCATCTTCGCCTGGTGGTGGGCGTTGCGAAGTTTCCCAGGGGTCGCGGCCCGGTTGCGGTCTCCCTGGGCGCGCCCGACATAGCGCCAGCCGCCGCCGTCGGGGATGTTGCCCAGCTTCTTCACATCCACGTGCAGCAGATCCCCGGGGGCGGGGTGTTCGTAGCGACGCACCGGTTCTCCGGTGGCGCGGTCGACATGGGCGAGGCGGTTGATCCGACACCGCACCAGCACCCGGTGCACGGTCGAGGCAGCGACACCGACCCGGTCGGCGATCTGGACCGGGCCCAGGCGCTTCTTCCAGCGCAGGTGCACGATCCGGCGCACCACCGGTGCCGGCGTCGCCCGCGGCGAGTGGTGCGGCCGGCTGGAGCGATCGGCCATGCCGGCCGGGCCGTCGAGGCGGTAGCGGTCGGCCCAGCGTTTCGCGGTCGGCCAGGCCACCTGGAACCGGGCAGCGGCCGCAGCGATCGGCACGTCGCCCTCGACGATCAGACGCGCCAGGCGCAGTCGGCCGCGTTCGGACAGTGGAGCGTTAGCGTGGACCACGAGGACCTCCTGTGGTTGTGGGTGCGGGTGCCTTCGACAGCTCCACACCCTCCGCAGGAGGTCCTCACCCTTCAAGATCAGCTAGATCGTGTCGTCACACGAGTTCGACCAACGTCTCCGGTCAGTACAGCTAGGCCGCGGCCGGCGCCCCGACCCACAGCTCGGCGTAGCGCCCGCCCCGGGCCAGCAGCCCGGTGTGGTCCCCGCGCTCGACGATCCGGCCCTGTTCGAGCACGAGGATCTCGTCGGCGTGGCGGACGGTGGACAGCCGGTGTGCGATGACGAGTGCGGTCCGCCCGTCCAGCGCCTCGGCCAGCGCCGCCTGCACCGCGGCCTCCGAGGTGGTGTCCAGGCTGGCCGTGGCCTCGTCCAGGACCACGATCCGCGGCCGGGCCAGCAGCACCCGCGCGATCGTCATCCGCTGGCGCTCCCCGCCGGACAGCCGGTACCCCCGCTCCCCGACGACGGTCGCGAGCCCGTCCGGCAGGGCCGCCACCAGGCCGTCGAGCCGGGCCCGGCGCAGCGCCGCCCACAGCTCGGCGTCCGTGGCCTCCGGTGCCCCGATCCGCAGATTCGCCGCCACCGTGTCGTGCAGCAGGTGCCCGTCCTGGGTCACGAACCCGACCGCGCGGTGCACCGAGGCGGTCGTCAGCTCGCGCACGTCCACCCCGCCGATCCGGACCGCGCCGTCGCCGACGTCGTAGAGCCGGGCGAGCAGCTGGGCGACCGTGGACTTCCCGGCCCCCGACGACCCGACGACCGCCACCACGGCGCCGGGCGGGGCGCTGAACGACACCTCGTGCAGCACCTGCTCCCCGCCGCGGGTGTCGAGCGTCGCCACCTCCTCCAGCGACGCCAGCGACACCTGCTCGGCGGTCGGGTAGGCGAACGACACCCGGTCGAACTCGACGCCGACCGGCCCGTCGGGCACCGGGCACGCCCCCGGGGCGTCGGTGATCATCGGCTCCAGGTCGAGGACCTCGAGCACCCGCTCGAAGCTGACCAGCACCGTCATGATCTCCATCCGGGCGCCGGCCAGCGCGGTCAGCGGCTGGTAGAGCCGGGTCAGCAGCAGCGCGAGCGCCACGACGTTCCCCGCCGACAGCGCGAACCCGCCCCCGACCCCGTAGACGACGGCGACGGCCAGCGACGACGCGAGCGTCAGCGCCGTCACGAACGTCCACTGCAGCATCGCCGATCGCACCCCGATCGCGCGGACCCGGTCGGCCCGCTCGGCGAACTCCGCGGACTCGCGCTCCGGGCGGCCGAACAGCGTGATCAGGGTGGCGCCGGGCGCGGAGAACCGTTCGGTCATCCGGGTGCTCATCGCCGCGTTGTGGTCCGCGGCCGCCCGCTCCAATGCGGCGAGCCGCCGCCCCATCAGCCGGGCCGGGACCAGGAACGCCGGCAGCAGCAGCGTCACCAGCAGGGTCACCGGCCAGGAGATCACCAGCATCGCGGCGAGGGTCAGCACCAGTACGACGACGTTGGACACCACTCCGGCGAGGGTGTCGGAGAACGCCCGCTGCGCCCCGAGCACGTCGGAGTTCAGCCGCGACACCAGGGCGCCGGTGCGGGTGCGGGTGAAGAACGCGACCGGCATCCGCTGCACGTGGTCGAACACGGTGGTCCGGAGCTGGTGGATCAGGCTCTCGCCGAGGTTCGCCGAGTACCAGCGGGTCAGCATCGACAGCGCCGCCTCGACCAGCGCGACGGCCGCCATCAGCCCGGCCAGCAGCGCGAGCACCGAGAGCCGCTCGCCGCGGGTCACCGCGTCGGTGGCCCGCCCGGCCAGCAGCGGCACCGCCACCGTCAGCACGGCGGCGACGGTGCTCACGGCGAGGAACGCCGCGATCCGCCGCCGATGCGGCCGGGCGAAGTCCAGGATCCGGTGGGCCGTCTCCCCGGCCGGGCGGGTGCGCCTGCCGGGCTCGGTGCTCGCGTTGCGCAGGGCCGTCCAGGTGCTCGCGTCCATGGTGGGCGACGCTATGACGTGAAGCTGACTTCAGGTCAAACGCGAGCCCTCACGCGGCCGCGAGCTCGGGCTCCTCGTTCAGGTCCGGCAGCGTCCACGGCCGTGCGACGGCGACCAGCGCGATCCCGGCGAGCGCGATCGCGCCGAACATGGCGGTGCCCATCGCGGCCGCGTCGTTGCCGAGCAGTCCGACCACGGGCGAGGTCGCGGCGCCGATCCCGAACTGCAGCGACCCCAGCAGCGCCGACGCCGTCCCGGCGGACTCGCCGTGCCGGGCCAGGGCCAGCGCGGGCGCGTTCGGCAGGACGAAGCCACAGGCCAGCAGCAGTGCCCACACCCCGGCGAGCACGGCGGGCAGGCCGCCGGTGCCGGTCACGGTGAGCACGGCCAGCACGAGCCCGACGAGCACCCCGGCGGCGACGGCGGTCGACATCACCTGGCGGGGCTCGAAGCGGCGCAGCACCACCGGGTTGAGCTGGGTGCCGACGACCAGCCAGATCGCGCCGGCGCCGAAGGCGATGCCGAACGTCTGCTGGTCCATCCCGAACTGCTGCTGGTAGACGTACGCGGCGCCGGAGACATAGCTGAACAGCGCGCCCATCGCGAGCCCGGCGACGAGCACCAGCCCGACGAAGGTCCGGTCGCCCAGCAGCCCGCCATAGGTCCGCAGGGTGGGGCCGAACCGGGCCGACCGGCGTCGGGAGACCGGGAGGGTCTCGGGCAGCCCCGAGGTGACCACGGCCAGCATGACCAGGCCGTAGCCGGCCAGGAACAGGAAGACCCCGCGCCAGGAGACCCAGTTGAGCAGGGCGGCGCCGAGAGTCGGGGCGAGCACCGGGAAGGCGCCCATCACCAGGATCAGCCGCGAGAGCATGGTCGCCGCGGCCCGGCCGGTGAACAGGTCGCGCACCACGGCGAGGCCGATCACCGCGCCCGCCGAGGCGCCGACGCCCTGCAGCACCCGCAGCACCGCCAGCACCTCGATGCTCGGGGCGAGGGCGACCAGCGCGGAGGCCAGCACGTGCACGGCGGTGCCGGCGAGCAGGAGCCTGCGACGGCCGTAGGCGTCGGACAGCGGGCCGATCACCAGCTGGCCGAGCGCGAGACCGGCGAGTGTGCCGGTCAGCGTCAGCTGCACGACCGGCTCGGACGCGGCGAGGTCGCGTCCGACGTCCGGCAGCGCGGGCAGGTAGGTGTCGATCGTCAGTGGACCGAGCGCGATCAACGCGCCCAGGATCAGCGCGATCCGTAACCGGCTCGGCGCGGTGACTGCAGTGGTGGTCACTCGGACGTCCCCCCCCTCGTGTGGCCGAACGGTGCAACCTCACGAGGGGTGACGCCGATTCCGTCCGGAGATCACCGGACGGGTGAGCGCGCTCACACGTCGATCACCGGGTGGCGGGCTCCAGCCGGACCTGCACCCACTTCGAGGTCGGGCAGCGCGAGCCGTCCGCGTACGACTCGAGCGGGATCAGCGGGTTCGTCTCCGGGTAGTACGCGGCGATGCAGCCCTTCGGCGTCGAGTACGACACCAGCCGGAAGTCGTCCGCGCGCCGCTCGCTGCCGTCGGTCCACTCGCTGACCAGATTCACCCGGTCGCCGTCGGCGAAGCCCAGCTCACGCAGGTCGGCGTCGGAGATGAACACGACCCGGCGGCCGGAGTGGATGCCGCGGTAGCGGTCGTCCAGGCCGTAGATCGTGGTGTTGAACTGGTCGTGGCTACGCAGGCTCTGCAGGACCAGGCGCCCCTCGGGGAGCGTCAGCACCTCCAGTGGGCTGACGGTGAACTCCGCCTTGCCCGACGCCGTCGGGAAGGTGCGGCTGTCCCGCGGCGGGTGGGCGAGGGTGAACCCGCCGGAGCGGGCGACCTTCTCGGTGTAGGCCTCACAGCCCGGGACGACCCGGCCGATCCGGTCGCGGATGCGGTCGTAGTCGGCCGCGAACTCGGCCCACGGGACGAGGTGGTCCGCGCCGAGGGTGGCCCGCGCGATCCCGCACAGGATGTCGACCTCGGAACGCAGCAGCTCACCGGCCGGCTCGGAGCGGCCGTGCGAGGCGTGCACCGCCGACATCGAGTCCTCGACGGTGACCCGCTGGGCCCGGCCGCCGGTCAGGTCCTTCTCGGTGCGGCCCAGCGCGGGCAGGATCAGCGCGTCGGTCCCGGCGACGACGTGCGACCGGTTCAGCTTGGTCGAGATCTGGACGGTCAGCGCGCAGCGCTCCAGCGCCGGCTCGGTGACGCCGGTGTCCGACATCGCCTGGGAGAAGTTGCCGCCCAGGCCGACGAACACGCTCGCCCGCCCGTCGGCCATCGCCTGCACGGCCGCGACCGAGTCGTGGCCGTGCTCGCGGGGCGGCTCGAAGCCGAACTCGTCGCGGATCGCGTCGAGGAAGCTGTCCGCGACCCGCTCCCAGATGCCCATCGTGCGGTCGCCCTGCACGTTCGAGTGGCCACGGACCGGGCACAGGCCCGCGCCCGGCTTGCCGATCATGCCCTGGAGCAGGGCGACGTTCACCATCTCCTTGATGGTGGCGACGGCGTTGCGGTGCTGGGTGATGCCCATCGCCCAGCAGTTCACGATCCGCTTCGAGGTCGCGAGCATCTCCGCGGCCTTCTCGATCTCGCCCCAGGTGAGCCCGGTCGCGGCGACGACGGCGTCGCGGTCCAGGTCCTTCACGTGCGCGGCGTAGGCCTCGAAGCCGTTCGTGTGCCGCTCGATGAAGTCGCGGTCCAGCACGTTGCCCGGGTTGCGGTCCTCGGCGGCGAGCAGGAGGTGCCCGAACGCCTGCCACAGCGCGAGGTCGCCGTTGCTGCGGATCTGCAGGAACTCGTCGGCCAGGTGGGTGCCGATGCCGGACATGCCGCGCGGGGTCTGCGGGTTGTCGAACTTGAACAGCCCGGCCTCGGGCAGCGGGTTGACCGCGAGGATCCGCGCGCCGTTCTTCTTGGCCGTCTCCAGCGCCGACAGCATGCGCGGGTGGTTGGTGCCCGGGTTCTGTCCGGAGATGACGATCAGGTCGGCGTCGTGCAGATCCTGCAGCGAGACCGACCCCTTGCCGACGCCGATCGCCTCGGCCAGGCCGACCGAGGTCGACTCGTGGCACATGTTGGAGCAGTCGGGCAGGTTGTTCGTGCCGTAGGCGCGGGCGAACAGCTGGTAGACGAACGCGGCCTCGTTCGAGGCCCGGCCGGAGGTGTAGAACAGCGCCTCGTCCGGGCTCGACAGGGCGCGCAGGTGGGTCCCGACCAGGTCGAACGCGTCGTCCCACGAGATGGGCTCGTAGTGCGTGCCGCCGGCCCGGCGAACCATCGGGTGGGTCAGCCTGCCCTGGCTCTCCAGCCAGTGCGCGCTGCGGTCACGCAGGTCGGCGATGGAGTGCTCGGCGAAGAACTCCGGGGTGACCCGGCGGCGGTCGCCCTCCCAGGACACGGCCTTCGCGCCGTTCTCGCAGAACTCGGCGGTGTGCCGCTCGCCCGGGGCCGGGTCCGGCCAGGCACAGCTCATGCAGTCGAAGCCGTCGACCTGGTTCATCGTGAGCAGGTTCTTGGCGGTCTTCACCACGCCCTGTTCGGCGAGGGAGCGCTTCATGGAGATCGCAACAGCCTTCGCCCCGGCGGCGGAGGTCTTCCGCTCCGAGACGCGCAGATCGGACTCCTCGGTGTCGACCGGGGGGTGGATCGGGGCGCTGTTGACCGGGGTGGGGGACACGGGCACCTCATCTGGAACACGACGACGGCGGAACGGGGCAGATCACCCACGCGTACGGGGCACGGGAACGATGTTGCCCCAGCGTGCGACGCCGTGCCCAGCCGGTCCGCCGTTGCGCGGGGAAGGTCACGGACGTCCCGCGGCCGCAGCGCGCCGGTGGCTTCCCGCGATCTGCCGGGTGGCGACGCTGATCCGGTTCCAGGCGTTGATCGTCGCGACCGTGGTGACCAGCAGGGTCAGGGCCCGCTCGTCGAACACCGCGGCGGCCTCGTCCCACACCGCGTCCGGGACGGCATCGGGTCGGTCGGCCAGCCGGGTCACCTCCTCGGTGAGGGCCAGCGCGGCCCGCTCCTGGCGGGTGAACCACGGGGCCTCCCGCCAGGCGGCCACGGAGAACAGGCGCTCGACGGCCTCGCCGGAGTCCAGTGCGTCGTGCGAGTGCATGTCCACGCAGAAGCCGCAGCCGTTGATCTGCGACGCCCGCAGTCGTACGAGCTCCTGCACGGTGCGGGGGAGGACGGCGTCGTCGCGGGTGGAGGCCTCCAGCGCCGTCAGGGCGCGGTAGCCGTCCGGGACGTGGCGGTAGGGCCGGGAGATGCGCGGTTCCATGACGGTCCCCTTCGGGTCGATGGCGTTCGTGGACGGTGTCGTGGGTGGTGCGATCACGGTGCGAGCGCGGCCCGGACGTGCTGCGGCGCGTCCGGGGCGGTGCGGACGACGTCCGCGGCGACCTCGGCGAGCGAGCGGCCGGCCAGCTCGCGGCGCCAGGCGAGCTCGGCCGAGCGCATGGACAGCGAGATCGCGCAGTGGCCGGAGTAGTCGAGCGACGGGTCCCCGCCCGGCGCCGCGCCGAGGATCGAGGTGCAGCGGAACGCGTCCTCCGGTCCCTCGACCGCGACGACGACGTCGAGCAGGGACACCTCGTCCGCGGGCCGGGCGAGCCGGAACCCGCCCCGCGGGCCGGGCACGGACTCGCACACCCCGGCCCGGACCAGGGCCTGGAGCTGCTTGTTGAGGTACGCGGGCGGGAGGTCGTAGAACCCGGCGAGCCGGGCGCCGGGGACGGCGTCGCCGACCCAGGCCAGGTTCAGGCAGCAGTGCAGCGCCCACTCGACGCCCTGTCCCATCCGCATGATCTGGACACTACATATCCAGGATACTTGTTGTCCAGGTTCTACTGGTGATCACCGTCTCCGTCGTTGTGTCCGACAGATGACGGCACACGTATCGATGTAAGCGGTCGGTTACAGGTACCGCCGGAACCTGGAAATCGGAGGCTCCGGTCTCCCACCCTCGGGGCGTACGGAAGCTCCCCCGAAGGAAGGAACCACCATGGACAAGCGTCGTATCGCCGGTCTGGCCACCGCGGCCGTGGCCGCCCCGCTGGTGATGCTGGGTCTCACCGGTACCGCCAACGCCGCCGAGATCACCCCGATCGCCGAGGTCGTCGACGGCACCGTCGCCGACCTGTCGTCGACCATCGGCGCGGTCGTCGACGCCCTGGGCTTCGAGGCCTGACCCACGCCCGACGACGGACGGCCGGCCCCGGATCTCCGGGGCCGGCCGTCCGTCGTGGCCGGGACGTGTGGTCCGGGTCAGCCCGTCTCGACCTGGTCGGTGAGCGGCTCGGCCGGACGGCCGGGGGCCGGGGCCCACGCCTCGTCGTCGAGCATCGGGCAGGCCAGCCACTCGTCCGGGACGCCGAAGCCGTCGACCAGGGTCCGGGCGTGCGGACGCAGCTCGGCGCACAGTCCGTTGACCAGCGGACGGATCGAGCGGGACTCGGCCGCGGTGAGCCGGCCGGTCTCCAGGTACCAGGCCCGCTCGCGGTCGATCACGGTGAGCACGTGCAGGTCGTAGACCCGCTCCAGCAGCGCGCGCACCGCGGGGTCGTCGACGGTCACGAGCTTGTCCGCGAACGACGCCTCCACCAGCGTGTCCACGTGCGCGCGGGCCGCGGTGAGCAGCAGGTCCTGCGCGGAGTTGAAGACGGCGAACTCGTCGTTGCCCGTGCGCATGGCCGGGGCCAGGTTGCGGATCGCGGCGGCCAGGGTGTCCTCGCGACGGACGGCCAGCAGCTCCCGGCGGCGCGTGCGGTCGGTCAGGTCGATCCCGCGGAACGGGAGCCGCCGGGTGAGCGACGCGGCCCCGGTCCGCTCGGCCAGTACCCCGGCGAGCTGACGGCCGAGCAGCGGCGCGATCTCGAGCGGGTTGCCCTTCTTGATCGTGCGGCCGTAGTCCGACAGCAGCTCCTTGGCCAGCAGCTGGAGCAGGACCGTGTTGTCGCCCTCGAACGTGGTGAACACGTCGGTGTCCGCCTTGAGGGCGGGCAGCAGGTTCTCCTCCAGGTAGCCCGCGCCGCCGCAGGCCTCCCGGCAGGTCTGGATGGTGTGCGTGGCGTGCCAGGTCGCGATCGCCTTGATCCCGGCGGCGGACTGCTCCAGCGTGCGCTGCTCGCGTGCGCCGACCGGTCCGGCGCCCGGGGCCTGGATGTCGTGCATCCGCTGGACCAGGTCGTCCTGGGTGAAGTGCAGGGCGAACGTCGTCGCCAGCGCGGGCAGCAGCTTCTGCTGGTGGGCGAGGTAGTCGAGGACGGCGATCTCCTCGCCGGTCGCCGGGTTGGCGAACTGGCGACGGCGCTCGCCGAAGCGCACGGCCAGGGTGAGCGCCTTCTCGGTCGCCGCGCCGGCGCCGCCCGCCACCGAGATACGGCCGCGGACCAGCGTGCCGAGCATGGAGAAGAACCGCGCCGTCTCGTTCTCGATCGACGACGAGTACGTCCCGTCCGGGGCGACGTCGGCGAAGCGGTTGAGCAGGTTCTCCCGCGGGATGCGGACGTGGTCGAAGGCCAGCCGTCCGTTGTCGACGCCGTTGAGGCCGGCCTTGCGGCCGTCGTCGCCGATCTGCACGCCGGGCAGGGCCCTGCCGTCGCTGTCGCGCAGCGGCACGAGGAAGGCGTGCACGCCGGGCTTCTCGTCGCCGGTGATCAGCTGGGCGAACACGACCGCCATCCGGCCGTCCCGCGCGGCGTTGCCGATGTACTCCTTGCGGGCCTGCGGGTACGGGGTGTGGACGACGAACTCGCCCGCCTCCCGGTCGTAGGTCGCGGTGGTGTGCAGGTGCTGGACGTCCGAGCCGTGCCCGGTCTCGGTCATCGCGAAGCAGCCGAGCAGCTCGCCGTCGATGATCTTGCGGAGGTACTGCTCGTGGTGCCGCTCGGTGCCGAGCACCTGGACCGCGCCGCCGAACAGTCCCCACTGCACACCGGCCTTGACCAGTAGCGACAGGTCTCCGTAGGCGAGCATCGCGAACGCGGCGACGACCCCGCCGACGTCGCCCTGGCCGCCGACCGAGGGGTCGAACCCGGTGTGCGGGCGGCCCGAGGAGGTCAGGAACTTCAGCGAGTCGGTGATCCACTCGCGGTACTGCGCCGAGGTCAGGTCGGGGTCCGCGCGCATCTCGGCGTTGGCTGCCAGCTGTTCGCGGGTCTCCTGCCGGGCCCGGGCCCAGCGCCCGTCGACGACGGTGCGGAGCGCCTCGGCGGGGACGGCGTCGGGGCTCGGAAGGGTGCTGCGGGTCATGGCTGAACCTCCTGCTGCACGTGCGATGCCAGGCCGGACAGTCCGGACCAGGCCAGGTCGGTGAGATGGGTGGCGATCCGCTCGCGGGGGGTGCCGTCGGGGCGGGCGAGCCAGTCGTCGGCCGCCCCCCGGACGAGGCCGACGATCGCGTGGCCCCAGATGCGGGCCGCGGCCCGCGGGTCGGTGCCGGTCCCCGTCGGGGTGCCGAGGTTGCCGGCGATGACCACCGCCACCTCGTCGCCGATCACGGTCACGAGGTCGTTGACCGGGTCGCTCGTCCCGGTACGGCCGCTGTCGGCGGTGGGGGCGCGCCGGGTGGTGCCCTGGGTGAGCAGTGGTCGCTGTACCACGAACCGGTACAGCTCCGGGTCGATCTCGATCAGCCTGAGGTAGGCGTCGATCCCGGCCGCGACGGCCTCCCGCGGCCCGCGGCCCGCGTCGGACAGGGCATCGGCGGTGGCCCGCCGGACCTCGGCCAGCAGGACGCCGGCCACCGACTCGCAGATCGCGGTGTAGAGGCCGGCCCGGTCGCCGAAGTGCCGGTAGATCACGGTCTTGCTGGTCCCGGCGGACGCAGCGATCTCATCCATCCCGATGCCGGCGCCGTGCCGGCGGATGGCCCCGATCGCGGACCCGACGAGTGCCACCCGCCGCTGCTCGCGGTGGGCGTCCCATCGGCTGTCGCGTCTGTCCCGTCCGGCCTTCACGAAACCCATAGTACCGTGTACCTTGAGTACCGGCTACCCCGTGGTAACGACGAACCACGAGCTGATGCTCCGCCCGCCCGGAGCCGCGTGCAGCGCGGCGACCCGATCGGGTGGGGCGGGACCCGATCCAGGAGGGACGACCCCCATGCCAGCCAGCACCCGGCGCGCCGCCGTCATCGGCGGCAACCGCATCCCGTTCGCGCGGGCCAACGGTGCCTACGCCTCCGCCTCGAACCTCGACATGCTCACCACCACGCTCGACGGTCTGGTGGCCCGCTTCGGGCTGGCGGGCGAGCGTCTGGGCGAGGTCGTGGCCGGCGCCGTGCTCAAGCACTCCCGCGACTTCAACCTCACCCGCGAGGCGGTCCTCGGCTCCCGGCTGAGCCCGGCCACCGCGGCCTACGACGTGCAGCAGGCCTGCGGGACCGGGCTGGAGGCGACGATCGCCGTCGCCAACAAGATCGCGCTCGGCCAGATCGAGTCCGGCGTCGCCGGCGGTGTGGACACCGCGTCCGACGCCCCGATCGCGCTGAACGACGACCTGCGTCGCGTACTGGTCAGGCTCAACGCCGCGAAGACGGCGGTGGACCGGCTCAAGCTGGTCGGGCAGCTGCGGCCGGGCCAGATCGTCCCGGACATCCCGGAGAACTCCGAGCCGCGCACCGGCCTGTCGATGGGCGAGCACGCGGCGCGCACCGCGCTGGAGTGGGGCATCGGCCGCACCGAGCAGGACGAGCTGACCGCGCGCAGCCACCACAACCTGGCCGCCGCCTACGACCGCGGCTTCTTCGACGACCTCGTCACGCCCTACCTGAAGCTGACCCGCGACAACAACCTGCGCGCGGACTCCTCGGTGGAGAAACTCGCGAAGCTCAAGCCGGTCTTCGGGAAGGGCCCGGACGCCACGATGACGGCGGGCAACTCGACCCCGCTGACCGACGGCGCCGCGCTCGTCCTGCTCGGCTCCGACGAGTGGGCCGCCGAGCACAAGCTGCCGGTGCTGGCCCACGTCGTCGACGCCGAGACCTCGGCCGTGGACTACGTGCACGGCCCGGACGGGCTGCTCACCGCGCCGGTGTTCGCCGTCCCGCGGATGCTCGAGCGCAACGGCCTGTCCCTGCAGGACTTCGACCTGTACGAGATCCACGAGGCGTTCGCCTCGGTCGTGCTCGTGCAGCGCAAGGCCTGGGAGGACCCGCGCTTCTGCAAGGAGCGCCTGGGCCTCGACGCGCCGCTGGGCGCCGTCGACGACGCGAAGCTCAACGTCGCGGGCTCCTCGCTCGCCGCGGGGCACCCGTTCGCCGCGACCGGCGGGCGGATCGTCGCCACCCTGGCGAAGCTCCTGCGGGAGAAGGCCGACACGGAGAAGAAGGACCAGCGCGGCCTGATCTCGATCTGCGCCGCGGGCGGCCAGGGCGTCGTCGCGATCCTGGAGGCGAAGAAGGCATGAGCGACCTGCTCGCGACCCTGTCCAACACCGGCATCGCCAAGCAGCTGGGGCTGCCCACGGTGCCGACGCTGCGCCGGCACCGCCCCGGGGACCCGCTGCTGGCCGGCCCGGTACTCGTCGCGTCGGTCGGCGAGTCACGCTTCGCGAAGGCCGTCACCGCGTTCGTCGAGGAGCAGGGGGTCCCCGCGCTCACGGCGGTCGGTGAGGACCGGCTGCACGGCGTCGTCGTCGACCTGTCGGGAGCGCGGACGCTGGCCGACCTCGCCGCCGCCCAGCAGATCCTCACCCCCGCGGTGAAGCGGCTCGGGCCCTCGGGCCGGGTGCTGCTGATCGGCGCCGAGCCCGCCGAGGCGTCCGGGGCCGAGGCGGCCGCCGTCGCCCAGTCGCTCGACGGCCTGGTCCGCTCGATCGGCAAGGAGCTGCGGTTCGGCGCGACGGCGAACCTGCTCGTCGTCGCCGCCGACGTCACCCCGGCCGCGATCGACTCCTCGGTCCGGTTCTTCCTCTCCGCCCGCTCGGCCTACGTCGACGGGCAGGTCGCCCACGTGGCCGCTCCGGTGGGGCAGCCACGCGAGCCGGGCGAGGTCGACGACCCGCGCGCCGAGGAGCAGCCGCTCGCCGGGCGCGTCGCGGTGGTCACCGGGGCGGCACGGGGCATCGGCGCGGCCATCGCCGACACCCTCGCCCGCGACGGGGCGAGCATCGTCGCCGTCGACATCCCGGCGGCCGGGGAGGGCCTGGCCCGCACCGCGAACCGCACCGGCGGCACCGCGCTGCAGCTGGACATCACCGCGTCGGACGCGGCGGACCGGCTGCTCTCGCACCTCGCCGACCGGCACGACGGCGTCGACATCGTGGTGCACAACGCGGGCATCACCCGCGACAAGCTGCTCGCGAACATGACCGAGGACCGGTGGAACTCGGTGCTCGCGGTCAACCTGGGCGCCCAGCTGACGATCAACGAGGCGCTGCTGGCGAAGGGCTCCCCGCTGCACGAGGCCGGCCGCGTGGTCTGCGTGTCGTCGCAGTCGGGCATCGCGGGCAACCGCGGCCAGACCAACTACGCCGCCTCCAAGGCCGGCGTGATCGGCATGGTCCGGGCGCTCGCCCCGCGGTTCGCCGAGCGCGGCGCGACGATCAACGCCGTCGCACCCGGGTTCATCGAGACCGACATGACCGCGACGATGCCCGTCGCCACCCGCGAGGGCGGCCGCCGGATCAACTCGCTCAAGCAGGGCGGGCTGCCGGTCGACGTCGCCGAGGCCATCGGCTGGTTCGGCCGCGCCGAGTCCGGCGGGCTCAACGGGCAGGTCGTGCGGGTCTGCGGCCAGTCGATGCTGGGGGCCTGATGACCGTGGCCGAGGACCGGAAGGTCACCGAGCTGCCCGGCCCGCCGTCGCTGGGGCCGTACTACGCCTCCGCGGCCGCCCGGGCGGCGCTGCCCGGCGGCTCCGGCCGGTCGCTGCCCGCGACCGAGCTGGTCCGCCGCGGCGTCACCGTCGAGCAGCGGCACCTCGCCGACTATGCCCGGGTCTGCGGGTTGCGGATCGGCAACGCGCTGCCGGTGACCTACCCGCACATGCTGACCTTCCCGCTGCAGGTCGTGCTGATGGCCGGCCGGTCGTTCCCGCTGCCGCTGCCCGGACTGGTGCACATCGCCAACCGGATCACCGTGCACCGGGCGATCTCCCCGACCGAGACGCTCGACGTCCGGGTGTGGGCCGAGCGGTTCACCCGCCACCCCAAGGGTGCGCAGGTGGATCTGATCGGCGAGGTCTCCGCGGGCGGGGAGACCGTCTGGGAGGGCCGCAGCACCTACCTGGCCCGCGGGGCGACGGCCCCGGACGGCCCGGAGGGCGGCGACGGCACGGCCGACATCGCCGAGCCGCCGGTGCCCACCGGTCCGGCGAACGCGCTGTGGCGGGTCCCGGGCGACATCGGGCGCCGTTACGCGGCCGTCTCCGGTGACGTGAACCCGATCCACCTGCACCCGCTCACCGCGAAGGCGATGGGCTTCCCGCGGGCGATCGCGCACGGCATGTGGACCGCGGCGCACGCCGCCGCGGCGCTGGAGGGCCGGGTCCCCGACGCCTGCACCTACGACGTCGTGTTCCGCAAGCCGGTGCTGCTCCCGGCGAGGACCGAGCTCGTGACCGAGCAGGCCGCAGGCGGCGCGTGGGGACTGGCCCTGCGCAGCGTCAAGGACGCGCACAAGCTCCACCTGGTCGGCCGCATCGGCGGGTAGACCTGACGCATGGACGAGGAACGACCCCGACCGGGTGGGCAGGTCTGCTCACCCGGTCGGGTGATTCTGGATCGGTCCACAGGCCGGTACAGCAACGTTCTCCCGATGACGGACGTCTTCCTCTGTGTCCATCATTCGTCATCCGACATCCGTGAGGAGGCCATGCGATGAACGAGGACATCTCGATCGAGACCGACGAGCAGCACGACGACGAGTCCCACATCGTCCGCGGACTCGACTAGGTTCGGGCGGAGGAGCTCGTCCCGGCGCGGTGGAACCCACCGGCGTCCGCGGACCGGCACGGGTTCGCGCAGACCCTCGATCAGGAGCTGCGCCACCCGCCCACCCGGATAGTGTCGGGCCCATGCTGGTCGAGCGCATGCGCCCGTTCACCTCGACGATCTTCACCGAGATCTCCCGCCTCGCGGTCGAGACCGGTGCGATCAACCTCGGCCAGGGCTTCCCGGACACCGACGGTCCGGCCTCCCTGCTCGCCGACGCCGCCGCCAACATCACCGAGCGCGGCCTGAACCAGTATCCGCCCGGCCCGGGCGTACCCGCGCTGCGCGAGGCCGTCGCCGCGCACCAGCGCCGCTGGTACGGCCTCGAGGTCGACCCGGCCGACGTCGTGGTCACGACGGGGGCGACCGAGGCGATCGCCGCGACCCTGCTCGGGCTCTGCGGCCCCGGCGACGAGGTCGTCGCCTTCGAGCCCGCCTACGACTCCTACGCCGCCGCCGTCGCGCTGGCCGGTGCCACGCTGCGGACCGTGCCGCTGCTCCCGCCCGACTTCGGCTTCGACGACGACGCGCTGGCCGGCGCGTTCTCCGACCGCACCCGGGTGGTGCTGGTCAACACCCCGCACAACCCGACCGGCGCCGTGCTCACCCGCGACCAGCTGACCCGGGTCGGGGAGCTCGCCGTCGCGCACGACGCCGTCGTCGTCACCGACGAGGTGTACGAGCACATGGTCTTCGACGACGCCCGGCACGTGCCGATGGCGTCGCTGCCCGGACTCGCCGACCGCACCCTCACGATCTCCTCGGCGGGCAAGACGTTCTCGGTGACCGGCTGGAAGGTCGGCTGGGTGCACGGCCCGCCGGAGCTCGTCGCCGCGCCGCGGGCGGTCAAGCAGTTCCTCACCTTCCACGGCGGCGCCCCGCTGCAGCCCGCCGTCGCGCACGCGCTGGCCCTGGGCGACGACTTCTACACCGGCCTCACCGCGGACCTGGCCCGCAAGCGGGACCTGCTGTCCGCCGGGCTGCGGGCGGCCGGGTTCGACGTGCTCACCCCTCGCGGGACGTACTTCGTGGTCGCCGACCCGCGCCCCCTCGGGTTCGACGACGGCGTCGACCTGGCGTGGAAGCTGCCCGGGCTGTGCGGGGTCGCCGCCGTCCCGGTGTCGGTGTTCTGCCCGTCGCCCGACGCGGCGCGGGCGTACCGGCCGTTCGTGCGGTTCGCGTTCTGCAAGCGCGACGACGTGCTGGAGAAGGCGGCCGGGCGGCTCGCGGGGCTGCGTGCGTGACCGCGGTGCCGGGCCCGGGCGCGAGCCGGGTGTCGGTCGTCGTCGGCGCCGACCGGGGGCGGCTGCGGGACCTGCTGGAGGTCACCGGCCCGCCCGCGCCGCCCGCCTCACGCTGACCACCAGCAGCGCGGACAGGCCCGTCCACACCACGATCGACTGCACCGACAGGATCGGCAACGCCACCACCGGTGCCAGCGTGTAGGCCAGGGTGATCCGCAGGGTCGCCTCCAGCGTCATCACGCACGCGGCGACGCCCGTCGCGCGGCGCAGCGTCCGGCGGAACACCGGGTTGGCCGCCCACTGGCGCTCCATCAGCTCCGGCAGGTCGGGGCGCTGGGCACTGCCGAAGAACCGGCACACGTGGAACACCAGCGGCCGGCGCCCGACCACCAGCGACCCGGCGAGCAGCAGCCCGAACGCGACGCTCTGGATCGCGTCGCGGGCCACGGCGAACCGGGCGTCGCCGCTGAGCAGCGACGTCGCCAGACCGGCCGCGATGGTGACCAGCACGATCACCCCGACCGGGTTGAGCCTGCGGTGCCGCACCGCCTGCACCAGCACGTTCAGCGCGGGCGGCAGCGCGGACCAGGCCAGCGCCGCGACGTCGGACATGCCCTGCCCGGTCAGCACGACGTAGACGAGGTAGGGCAGCGCCGCGTCCACCAGCAGCGAGCCCACGGTCTGCCGCAGCACGGCGCCGCGGCCCGTGGGGGCGGTGGCCGACGGTGCGGCCGTCGGTGTGGTGGTCGGGGCCATCGGTGCCTCCGGAGTACGGCGGATCGGACCCGACGACGGTCCCGCGCGCGGACCCCCTCCCGGATCCACCCGGGGACCGACCCCGGGTGGAGATCGGCTCTCCACCCACCGGTCCCGATCTCCGGCGGCCCGGCTCACTCGATCGGCCTAGACTCCGGCCCATGGATGCGCAGCGACCCGCGACGCGGCCGGGCCGTCAGGTCGTCGGGCTGCCGGTACGGGCCCTGCTCGCCCTCGTCGTGGCGTCGGCGAACGTCATCGGCGCGGCCGTGGTGCTGGTCATCGCGGCCTTCGTGCTGCCGCGTGAGCAGCTGCTCGACGCCGTCGAGATCCGTCTGGTCAACCTCGTCGTGCTCGGGATCTACCTGCTCGTCGCCGTCCCGGTCGGGATCTGGTTCGGCCGCCGGAAGCTGACCCTGCGCCGCTCCTCGCGGGATCCGCAGGCCGACGAGCGAGCGCTGGTCCTGCGGGCGCCCGCCCGCATCTCGTCGATGGTCGCGCTGCTGTGGATGGTGGCCGCGGTCCTGTTCTGCTTCCTGAACCTGCGCTACTCCGGCCGGCTGGGCTTCTCGGTCACCGCCACCGTGCTGATCGGCGGCGTGACCACGTCGTCGCTGTCCTACCTGCTGGTCGAGCGGATGCTGCGCCGTGCCGCGGCCCGGGTGCTGTCCGGACGGCCGCCGAAGCGGCGTCGCCTGGTCACCGGGGTCATGCTGCGCTCGGTCGGGTTCTGGGCGCTCGGCACCGCGGTCCCGATCTCCGGGATCATGCTGGCCGGGCTCGTCGCGCTGGTGTTCGGCGACTCCTCACCCACCCAGCTCGCGGTCACCATGCTCGCGCTGGGCGGCACGGCGATCGGGGTCGGGCTGATCACGACGCTCGGGGCCGCCCGCGCCATCGCCGACCCCGTGCTGGCCGTGCGCCGCGCGCTGGCCCGGGTGCAGGACGGCGACCTCGACGTCCGCCTGCCCGTCTACGACAACACCGAGCTCGGCCAGCTCCAGGCCGGGACGAACAGCATGGTCGAGGGCCTGCGCGAGCGGGAGCGGATCCGCGACCTGTTCGGCCGCCACGTCGGTCGCGACGTCGCCGAGGCCGCCTCGGCGCGCGGCGACGGCATCCGGCTCGGCGGCGAGGTGCGCCCGGTCGCCGTGCTGTTCGTCGACCTCGTCGGTTCGACGACGATGGCCGCCCGCCGCCCGCCGGAGGAGGTCGTGGCGGTGCTGAACCGCTTCTTCGGGGTGGTCGTCGAGTGCGTCGAGCAGGCCGGCGGGTGGATCAACAAGTTCGAGGGCGACGCCGCGCTCGCGGTCTTCGGTGCCCCGCTCGACCTCGACGACGCCCCCGGCGCCGCGCTGAGCGCCGCCCGCTGCCTGGGCGCCCGCCTGGCCGAGGAGATGCCCGAGGCCGAGGCCGGGATCGGCGTGTCCGCGGGCGACGCCGTGGCCGGCAACATCGGGGACCCGCGCCGCTACGAGTACACCGTGATCGGCGACCCGGTGAACGAGGCCGCCCGGCTCACCGAGCTGGCGAAGTCCGTGCCGGGGATGGTCGTCGCGTCCGCGCGGGCCGTCGACGCCGCCGGTGCGGAGGCTGCGCGGTGGCGGGCCGGGGAGTCGGTGACGCTGCGCGGACGGGACGAGCCGACCGGCGTCTGCGTGCCGGCCGAGCACGCCCAGGACACCGCCGCGCCCGTCGGATCCGGGGAGAACAGTCGTACGTGACTGTGGGGGTGTCCTCGGGCAGGATGCCGCCATGGGCAACGGCGCTACCGGGTTCAGTGAGCAGACCGCCGCGGCGATCCAGCGGGCGCGACGGCACTCGCTCGGGGACCTCCTGCACCGCACGGCCGTCCGGTATCCGGGCAAGACCGCGGTCGTCGACGGCGACACCCGCTGGACGTTCGCCGAGTTCGACGCGGCGGTGAACCGGTGCGCCGCCGCCCTGGCGGAGCAGGGGCTGGCCAAGGGCGACCGGCTCGCGCTGCTCTCGCACAACTGCCGCCAGTTCGCGGTGCTCGTCTACGCCACCGCGCGGCTCGGCGTCGTACTCGTGCCGATCAACTTCATGCTGAACGCCGAGGAGATCGCGTTCATCCTCGACCACTCCGGGGCGACGGCGTTCGTCGTCGAGGACGCGCTGGCCGCCACCGGGGAGAAGGCGCTCGCGCAGTCGTCGGAGCCGGCGTCGGTCCGGGCCCGGATCGGGCTGTCCGGGCAGGCGCCGACCGGGGACTGGGCCGACCTGGACGCCTGGATCGGCGGCGACGGCGACCCCGGCGAGCCCGACGTGCACATCGCCGACGACGACCCGCTGCGTCTCATGTACACCTCCGGCACCGAGTCCCGGCCCAAGGGCGTCATGCTGCCGAGCCGGTCGCTGATCAGCCAGTACGTGTCGTGCGTCGTCGACGGGGGCATGGAGCACGACGACGTCGAGCTGCACTCGCTGCCGCTCTACCACTGCGCGCAGCTGGACTGCTTCCTGTCCGTCGACGTCTACCTGGGCGCCACCAGCATCATCCTCCCGTCGCCGGACCCGGCCCGGCTGCTGGAGACCATCGAGCGGGAGAGGGTCACCAAGCTCTTCTGCCCGCCGACGGTGTGGATCTCGCTGCTGCGCCACCCGGACTTCGACACCCGGGACCTGTCGAGCCTGCGCAAGGGCTACTACGGCGCCGCGGCCATGCCGGTCGAGGTGCTGCAGGAGCTGTCCCGGCGACTGCCGGAGGTGCGGCTGTGGAACTTCTACGGCCAGACCGAGACCTCGCCGCTGGCGACCCTGCTGGGTCCGGACGAGCAGCTCAGCCACGCCGGGTCGGCCGGGCGGGCGTCGCTGAACGTCGAGACCCGGGTCGTCGACGACGCCGGGAACGAGGTCCCGCCGGGTGAGGTCGGCGAGATCGTGCACCGCAGCCCGCACGTGACGCTGGGGTACTACGAGAACGAGGAGAAGACCGCCGAGGCGTTCGCCGGGGGCTGGTTCCACTCCGGCGACCTGGGCGTGATGACGGCCGACGGGTACCTGTCCGTCGTCGACCGCAAGAAGGACATGATCAAGACCGGTGGGGAGAACGTGGCCTCCCGCGAGGTGGAGGAGGCGCTCTACCTGCTCGACGGGGTCGCCGAGGTCGCCGTGTTCGGCGTCAGCCACCCGCACTGGATCGAGGCCGTCACCGCGGTCGTCGTCCCGAAGCAGGGGGTGACGCTGACCCGCGAGCAGGTCGACGCGCACGCGAAGGACAAGCTCGCCGGCTACAAGCGGCCCAAGTACGTCGTGTTCGCCGACGCCCTCCCCAAGAACCCCAGCGGCAAGATCCTCAAGCGGGAGCTGCGCACCGAGCACGGCGAGATCGCCGCCCGGGAGGGCTGAGCCCGGCCCGGGCGTCAGCAGCCCGGCCGGACCACGAACTCGGCCTCCACCTCGGCCCGGACGGTGATGTCGTCCGGGGCGAGCAGCGTCCCGAGCCCGCCGTCGGCGGACTCGGCGCCCCAGCCGCCGGGCGCGCTGACGGCCCGGGCGCTCATCGCGACCGCCCGGGTGCCGAGCATCCCGGTGTCGGCGACCGAGCGCGGGGCGACGGTGCCCAGGTCCAGGGCGTCGGCGTAGTCCTGGGCGCGTTCGACGGCCTGGCGCAGCGCGTCCTGCCGGGCCGCGCGCTCGACCCCGC
>NZ_WWFY01000479.1:0-18624 GCF_009864975.1 Pseudonocardia sp. SID8383 | reverse complement strand
GCCGACGGCGTTCCAGTGGCTGGCGATGGCGCTGGCCGAGCCGGTCGGCCCCACCCCGGACAACGCGTCGCTCCCGGGCCAGGCGTTGCGTTGGGGGATCCCGACCGTCGTCGGGGCCCTCGTGGGCGCGGCGGTCGCGGCCGGCACGCTCGTCCACCTCGGGCGGCGTACCCGCCGGCACGGAGCCGGCCCGGCCGTGGGCACCGACCCGGGCGGGACGGCGCTGTTCGCGGTGCTCGCCACCGGTCTGCTGGCCGCGCCGATCGCGTGGCACAACTACCTGCTGCTGCTCGTGCCCGGGCTGCTGGCGCTCGTCGCGTCCGGGGAGGCGGGGGACACCCGCCGCCGGGTCGTCGTCGCGATCGGGTGTCTCGCCGTCGTCCCGGTGAGCTGGTCGGACCTGTGGGCCGACGGCGGCTGGGCGACCCCGCTCGGGCGGGCGCTCTACACGGCGGTGCTCCTGGTGACATGGTGGTCACTGCTGCGTCCGGCGACCGGACCGGTCCCCGGCGGGTCCTTCCGCTCTGCGGAAGAGTCGGCCCGCGCACCGGCCTGACGGTCCAGACTCCGCGCCACCCGAGACGCAAGGAGGCTCCCGGATGGCGCAGACGTCACGGCCCGACCCCGCCCGCGGACCCACCACCGCCCCCGGCGCCGTCCGCCACGGGGGCTGGGTGGCCCCACTGTGCTGGGCGGCGGTGGCGCTCGAGGGCTTCGACCTGGTGGTGCTCGGCGTCGTGCTGCCGTCGCTGCTGGAGGAGCCCGCCTGGGGCCTGACCCCGGCGACGGCGTCGCTGGTGTCCACCGCCGGGCTGCTCGGTGTGATGGCCGGCGCCCTCTCCGCGGGCCCGCTCGCCGACCTCGTCGGACGGCGCCGGGCGATGCTGGCGACCGTCGTCGCGTTCTCCGTGCTGACGCTGCTGTGCGCGGTCGCGACCGGCCCGTGGACGTTCGGCGCACTGCGCTTCCTGGCCGGGCTCGGCCTGGGCGGGGTGCTGCCGGTGGCGCTGGCGATGGTGAACGAGCACAGCGGACCCGGGCGCGGCGGCAGCGCGACCACGACCCTGATGACCGGCTACCACGTCGGAGCCGTCGCGACCTCGCTGCTCGGGATCCTGGTCATCCCGGTCTGGGGCTGGCGGCCCATGTTCGTGCTCGGTGCGCTCCCGGCGATCGTGCTGGTCCCGCTGCTGGCCCGGTACCTGCCGGACACGCTGCCCGCCGAGGCCCGCGCGACGGCCGCACCGGCCGGGCCACGGTCGCGCAACCCGGTCGCCCAGCTCGTCCGCGACGGCTACCTGCGCTCATCGGTCGCGTTCTGGGTCGCCTCGTTCATGGGGCTGCTGCTGGTGTACGGCCTCAACACCTGGCTGCCGCAGATCATGCGGGTCGCCGGGTACGGGCTCGACGCGGCGCTGGCCCAGCTGCTCGTGCTGAACGTCGGCGCGATCGTCGGTCTGCTCGTCGCGGGCCGGGTCGCCGACCGGATCGGGCTGCGCACGGCGACGGTCGGCTGGTTCGTCGCGGGCGCGGTCTTCCTGGCGCTGCTCGCGGTGCCGCTGCCCGGCGGCGGGATCTACGTGAGCGTCCTGCTCGCGGGCGTGTTCGTGTTCAGCTCGCAGGTGCTGGTCTACGCGTTCGTCAGCCGGCACTACCCGGACCACGCGCGGGCCTCGGCGCTCGGGGCGGCCAGCGGGATCGGCCGGCTCGGCGCGATCTGCGGGCCCCTCCTCGGCGGTGTGCTGCTCACTGCGGGCCTCGCCTACCCGTGGGGCTTCTTCGCGTTCGGGGCGGTCGCCGCGCTGGGGGCCCTGGCGGTACTGGCCGTACCCGGCGACCGGCGCGTGACGGGGTGAGCCGATGGCGCGCGTCTGGATGGGCCCCGACGACGAGCCGTCGCGCAGGTCACCGGTCGACGGCGACCGTCCGCCTGCCCGCGACCGGCCCGGCGAGGGGCCGGACCGGTCGCACGGCGGAGATCAGTCGCCCGCGGTGGTCCCGGTGTCCGACGCGCCCGTCCCGGAGCTCCCGTTGACGAACGTCCCGGTGCGCACCGCCCGGACACCGACGGTGCCGGGTGCGGGCGCGACCGAGGTGGACACCTGACCGGCGTCCGGGACGTCACCGGAGTCGTCCGGCCCCGGGTCGACGAGGTCGGCCGGGTCCGCCGGGGCGGCGGAGACCCGCAGGTCGTCGTCCGGGGTCACCGGCGCCTCGACGTCGGTGTCCTCCGGCTCGTCGGGCAGCGCGGCGGCCGGCAGCGGCGGCGGGACCGTCGCGGCCGGGGCCGCCTCCTGCGTCGGGGCGGACAGCACCGGGCCGCCGGTCTCCTCCGGCACCAGCCACAGCACACCCGACGGCGGGAGCCGCAGCACCGCCGAGGCGGGCTGGCCGTGCCACATGACCTGCTCGCCCCTGACCCGCCCGAGGTTGCCCACCCCGGACCCGCCGTAGGCCGACGCGTCGGTGTTGACGACCTCGGTCCAGTTCCCGGCGAACGGCAGCCCCACCCGGTAGTCCTCGCGGGGGGAGCCGGAGAAGTTCGCGACGCAGGCCAGCACGGTGGCGCGGCCCTCGGCGTCGACGCCGTGGCGCAGGAACGAGAACACGTTGCCCTGCGCGTCGTTGGCGTCGATCCAGCCGAAGCCGTCCGGGGTGGTGTCGCGCGACCACAGTGCGGACTGCGCGCGGTAGGTCCGGTTCAGGTCCCCGACGAGGGTGGTGATCCCGCCGTGCAGCGGGTCGTCACTCTGCAGGTGCCAGTCCAGCGACCGCTGCTCGGACCACTCGCGCGGTTGCCCGAACTCGCCGCCCATGAACAGCAGCTGCTTGCCCGGGTGCGCCCACATGTAGGCCAGCAGTGCGCGGACCCCGGCGGCCTTGTTCCAGTCGTCGCCGGGCATCCGGGTCCACAGCGACCCCTTGCCGTGCACGACCTCGTCGTGGCTGATCGGCAGCACGTAGTTCTCGCTGAACGCGTACATCAGCGAGAAGGTCATCTGGTTGTGGTGGTAGCTGCGATGGATGGGGTCGCGCCCGGTGTAGTCGAGCGTGTCGTGCATCCAGCCCATGTTCCACTTGAGCCCGAACCCGAGACCGCCCATGTAGGTGGGCCGGGTGACGCCCGGCCAGGCGGTGGACTCCTCGGCGATCGTGACGACTCCCGGGTGCTCCCGGTAGACCGTCGCGTTCATCTCCTGCAGGAACGCCACCGCGTCGAGGTTCTCCCGGCCGCCGTGGACGTTGGGCAGCCACTGGCCGTCGGCACGGGAGTAGTCCAGGTAGAGCATCGAGGCGACCGCGTCGACGCGCAGGCCGTCGATGTGGAACGACTCGAGCCAGTACAGCGCGTTCGCGACGAGGAAGTTGCGCACCTCGTTGCGGCCGAAGTCGAACACGAGCGTGCCCCAGTCGGGCTGCTCGCCGCGGCGCGGGTCGGCGTGCTCGTAGCAGGCCGTGCCGTCGAAGCGGGCCAGCGCCCACTCGTCGCGCGGGAAGTGCGCGGGCACCCAGTCGACGATCACGCCGTAGCCCGCGCGGTGCAGCCGGTCGACGAAGTACCGGAAGTCGTCGGGCGTGCCGAACCGCGAGGTCGGGGCGAAGTACGAGGTCACCTGGTAGCCCCAGGACCCGCCGAACGGGTGCTCGGCCACCGGCAGCAGCTCGACGTGGGTGAACCCGGTGGTGTCCAGGTAGGCCACCAGCCGCTCGGCGATCTCGCGGTAGTCCAGCCCCGGCACCCAGGAACCGAGGTGCATCTCGTAGACGCTCATCGGTTCCGCGTGCGGTCGGCGCTGCGCGCGGTCGGCCATCCACGCGTCGTCGGTCCACTCGTGGACGTCGCGGGTCACGACCGACGCCGTCTGCGGCGGGATCTCGGTGGCGAAGGCCATCGGGTCGGCCTTGTCCCGCCACCGGCCGTCGGGGCCCAGGATGCGGAACTTGTAGCGGTCGCCGACGCCGACGCCGGGCAGGAACACCTCCCAGACCCCGGAGCTGCCCAGCGAGCGCATCGGCAGCGTCCAGCCGGCCCAGCCGTCGAAGTCACCGGTGACCCGCACACCGCGGGCGTTCGGCGCCCAGACGGCGAAGCTGGTCCCGGCGACCGGGCCGGAGGGGGTGTCGTAGTCCCGGACGTGTGCGCCGAGGACGTCCCACAGGCGTTCGTGCCGTCCCTCGCCGATGAGGTGCAGGTCCATGTCGCCGAGCGTCGGCAGCCAGCGGTACGGGTCGTCGACCGTCTGCTCGGTCGTGCCGCCGGCGCCGTCGCCGTAGGTCACGAGCAGCCGGTAGTCGCCGCCGGAGCCGGGGACGAGGCCGGAGAACAGTCCGGCGTCGTGCACCCTGGTCAGCTCGCAGGCCTGCGCGCGGTCACCGTTGGGCAGCACCGCCACCGAGACGGCGTGCGGCCGCAGGACACGGACCACGGTGCCGTCGACGTGCGGATGCGCGCCGAGCACCGAGTGGGGGTCGTGGTGGGCACCGCCCAGGAGCCGGTCGGTCGTCGCCTGGTCCGGTGCGTACGCATCGGTCTCGGAGCGGGTCGCTCGGGTCTCCTCGGAGGTCACTGCGGAACCGTACTGCGGGTGACGAACGCCCGCCGCGCGCGGTCGCACAGTGTTGCCGGATCGCAGTCGAGCGTGAGCGGGGGCGCGTCATCCCCGCCCGCGCCGGCGCCGGTGACGGGCCAGCGCCCGTTCCAGGACCGCCTGCAGCGCGCCGGCGGCGCCGTCCCAGGTCTGCTCGGCGGCCCGGGCGCGCACCGCGTCGGAGCGCTGCGTCCACGTCGTGTCCAGCGCGCGCACGGCGGCGGCGAACCCGGCGTCGTCGCCCGGCGCGACGAACACCCCGGCGTCGCCCGCGACCTCGCGGAAGGCCGGGATGTCGGTGACGACGACGGGGCAGCCCCGCGCCATGGCCTCCAGCACCGGGAGCCCGAACCCCTCGTCGCGGGAGGCGGAGACCAGCGCGGTGGCGCCGTCGAGCAGGGCGCGGTAGCCGTCGTCGTCGACGCCGTCGTGGAACACCGGCCGGGCCGGCGCGGCGAGCCGCTCCAGCTCCGTGCGCACCCCGGGCGGGACGGGGGAGACCAGGTGGAGCTCGTGGCCGGGCAGCCGGGCCGCGGCCCGGGCCAGGGTCGCGACGTCCTTGTAGGGCATGAACGACCCGGCGTAGACGATCCGGTTCCCCGGCGGCCGGGACCGCGTCGGCGTGCCGGGCGGCAGGTGGAAGTCGGTGGCGTCCGGGACGACGGCGACCTCGCGGCGGGACAGCCGGTGCGCCGCGATCAGGCCCGCGGTCGCGCCGGACACGCATGCGACGGCGTCGGCGCCGGCCAGCAGCAGTCGCTGCGGCCACCACGACAGGTGGTAGGCCCGCCACACCGCCCGCACCGGCGCGGGCAGCCACGGCGGCGGCGCCGGGTGCCGGTAGTAGATGAGGTCGTGCACGGTGAGCACCACCGCGTAGCGGCGTCCGAGCGTGCCCATCGTCTGCATCGGGCTGAAGACGACCGCATCGGGTGACCCGGCGACGATCCGGTTCACCCGCCGCGCGACCAGCGGCTCCCCGGCCCCGGTCGGGGCGGGCAGGGTGTGCGCGGGCCGGTCGGGCAGCCCGTCGCGCTGGCGCGGGTCGGACACCAGCAGCTCCACCGGGGCGATCCGGTCCAGCGCGCGGACCAGCCCGGTGGTGTAGCGGCCGATGCCGTCCGGGCGTCCGGGACGGATGTAGCGGCAGTCGACGAGCACCCTCACCGCGCCACGAAACCCCGGATCTCGCGGGCCGCCCACGCGGGGGCCTCGTAGTGCAGGAGGTGGCCGGTACGCGGCAGCAGGACCAGCCGGGCGTCGGCGAAGGCGGCGGCGAGCGCGTGCTGCCCGGCCGGTGGGGCGACCCGGTCGCGGGCCCCGGCCAGCAGCAGTGTCGGCACCGTGATCCGGGGCGCCCAGGGGCGCACCGAGCCGGAACCGGCGGCGCGGAGGCACTCCAGCAGCGACGCCGTCGTGGCGAAGGTGCCGAAGTGGGCGCGGTGCTCGTCGGAGATCCAGTGACGCAGCAGCGGGTCGCGGGTGGTGGTCATGGAGACGGTCGCGGCGTCCGCGAGCAGCCGGTGGCGCAGCAGGCCGTCGAGGCCGAGCCGGGCGGCACCGGAGTGCAGCAGCGCGGTGGCGGCCGTCCCGAGGCCGGTGACGCCGCCGGCGTCCGAGGCGGGCTCGGCGATCGGGTTGACCAGGACCAGCGCCCGCGGGGTGGTCGCGGCGGCGGCGCAGACGGCCGCGGCCACGATCGACCCGAACGAGTGCCCCAGCAGCACCGTGTCCGGGCCGAGGTCGGCGAGCAGCGCCGAGGCCCAGCGGGCGTAGCCGTCGACGTCGTGGGTGCGGTCGGTGAACGCCGGCGACGCCCCGAACCCGGGCAGGTCCGGCACGACGACGCGGTACCCGGCCAGTCGCGACGCCAGCGGCGCGAGCCCGTGGTGGCTGCCGCGCAGCCCGTGCAGCGCCAGCACCGGCGCCCCGTCCGGGTCCCCGAGGGTGTGCACGACGGTGGGCGCGCCGTCGACGACGTGCACGGGAGAGGCCACCGCGAGGGCGGGCGACGGCGTCGCGGTCACCGCCGGGTGTCCGCGTGCCGGCGGGCGCGGCGTGCCGAGCGGAACGCGCGCACCGGCACGACCGGGCGGGCCTTCGTCCGGTACAGCTCCTCGAAGGTGTCCACCGTGGTCGCCAGTGAGTGCTCGGAGGCGATCTGCAGGCTCGCTGCCCCCAGCTCGGCCGCGCCGTCGGGGTCGTCGAGCACCCGGGCCAGCCGGTCGGCGAGCGCGGCGACGTCGCCGTGGGGGTAGCGCCAGCCGTTCACCCCGGGGCGGGCCAGGTGCGGCAGCGCACCCGCGTCGACGGCGACGACCGGCTTCCCGGTCGCCATCGCCTCCAGCGTCACCAGGCTCTGCAGCTCGGCGGTGCCGGCGTTCACGAACACGTCCAGGGCCGGGTAGACGTCGGGGATCTCGTCGTCGGTGAGCCGGCCGGTGAACGTGACCGCGTGCTCCAGGTGCTCGGCGCGGACCAGGGCGCCCAGCCGGGCCCGCTCCTCGCCGTCGCCGACGACGACCAGCTGCGCGTCGGGCACGGCACCGGCACGCAGCAGCGCGGTGGCGCGGACCAGCTCGTCGACGTGCTTCTCCCGGTCCAGCCGCCCGACGAAGCCGACCAGCGGCACCCCCTCGGCGATGCCGTGCCGGGCGCGGAACGCGGGCCCGCGACCGGTGGTGTCGGGCCGGAAGCGGCCCAGGTCCAGGCCGTTGGACACGGGCAGCACCGGGCCGGGGACGCCGCCCTGCTCGGCCATCGACGCGGCCAGCGGGGTGGGTGCGGTGACCAGCCCGGCCCGGCTGAGCACGCGCACCGCGTCCCACCAGAACAGCTTCTTGAGCCCGGACTCCGGCAGGTGCAGGAAGCTGATCGCCGGGATGATGTTCTCCGGGATCATGTGCGTGGTCGCCATCGACGGGACGCCGAGGTCGGCGGCCGCGGTGAGCAGCATCCGCCCCAGCACCATGTGGCTCTGCACGTGCACGACGTCGGGCCGGACCCGGCGCAGGATCGCGCGGCAGGTCCGGCGCAGCCCGGGCGGCGGGCAGAGCCGGAAGTCCGGCGGCTTGGGGACGCGGCAGGAGCGGACCCGGTGTTCGGTCACCGGCCCGACCCGGCGCGGCGGGAGGCTGCGCAGGCCGCGCGACGGTGCGACCACGTGCACCTCGTGCCCGCGGGCGGCGAGCTCGGCCGCCAGCCGCTGTCCGGCGTAGCTGGCCCCGTTGACGTCCGGTGCCCAGGTGTCGGCCCCGATCAGGACGCGCACACGTTCTCCTTCCGCGAGGTCCTGGCACGCACCCACAGCGCGCGCCCGGCCACGAGCACCAGGCCCACGCCCAGCCCCACCGCCACGATGATCCACGGCCGGTCGGCCAGCTCCGCGGCGAACCGGCCCCCGACCACCCAGCCGATCCCGACCAGCAGTGCCGAACGCACCGCCGTCAGCGGGACCACCCAGGCCACGAATCGCCGGTACGACACCCCGGCCAGGCCGATGGCCAGGAACGCGGGGATCGCGCCGACGTCCACCAGTTTCGCGCCCAGCACCAACCGGCCCGGACGGCCCCCCACCTTCGCGCGCAGTGCGTCCCAGCGACGCTCGGTCAGACCCAGCCGGACCAGCAGCGGAGCGATGGCCGGGCGGCGCCCGCCGCGGCCGAGGACGTAGAAGGCGGTGTCGGCGACGACGTCGGCGGCGAACGCCACCAGCCACACCACCCACCAGTCGAGCAGCCCGGCGCCCGCGAGTGAGCCGGCGACGACGCTGACGACCGGCCCCTCCACCAGCACACCGAGGAAGAGCACGGCCAGCGTCACGCCGAGCGTGGGCCCGTCGGGGCGCTGGACGAGGCCCAGGACGCCGTCCAGACCGTCCGCACCGAGCAGACCGGCCGGGGTCACGAGAGGTCCTCGGGCCGGGTGGGGGGTGGTCGTCTCACGGTGGGTGTCCTCCTGGTCGGGGAGGATTCCACGATCCCGCGCCAGGCCGCCCGGGGAGTCGGGCGTCGCCCCGGCGTCGTCGGCGGGAAGGTCCGGTGACCACCGGGTGTCGCCGACGGCCCGGACGTGCTAAGCGGTGCCGCGCGCGATCGCGGTGAGCGGGATCGGCAGCCAGGTCGGACGGCTGCGGGTCTCGTAGAGCACCTGGTAGACGGCCTTGTCCAGCTCGTAGGCGCGCAGCAGCGCGGCGTGCACGCGCGGGTCCTCGCCGGCGCGGGCGGCGTAGCCGGCGCAGAACGCGTCACGGTTCGCGGCCGACCAGTCGTGAGCGAGGCGTGCCTCGGTGGTGTCCGAACCGAGACCTGCCCCGGGCGTGTCGGACCGGGTCAGCAGGTGGTGGAAGGCGGCGTAGTCGAAGGAGAACAGCATCCCGACGACGTCGCGCACCGCGGAGTCCGGCGCGCGCCGCTCCTCGGGGGAGGCGGCCGGCTCGCCCTCGAAGTCGATGACCAGCCAACGCCCGTCCGGGCGGCGCAGCGTCTGCCCGAGGTGCAGATCGCCGTGCACCCGCTGCACGACGACGGGCGCGCCCAGCGCGGCCACCTCGTCGTAGACGGCGCGGATCGCGGGCACGTGCGGGGCGAGCACCGGCACCTGGTCGGCGACGTCGGCGCACCGCCGGGTCCAGTACGCCGCCAGCTCGCGCGGGTCGGCCTCGGAGGTGCCGAGCTCGGCGCGCAGCGCGACGTGCACGTCGGCGAGCGCCTCACCGAGCGCGCGGGCGTCGCCGGTGAAGTCGGTCCGGTCGCGGACCGCCGCGGTGGCCCGCTCCCAGCCGTCGTGCGAGCCGGCCGCGAACTCCTGCAGGAGCGCGAAGGTGGCGGGCTCGCCGCCGAGGACACCCTCGATCCCGCCCTGCAGCGCCGCGACCGACGTCGACCCGGCCGCGCGCAGCGCCCGGTGCAGCTCCAGATCGGGGTTCAGACCGGGGGACAGGCGCCGGTAGACCTTGAGGATGGAGCGCTCGCCCCAGCGGACGGAGGTGTTGGACTGCTCGGCGTCGACGACGCGGCCGGTCTCGGTCAGCGGCAGGTCTGCGCCCGGCTCGGGCACGAACGACAGGTCATCGACGGTCGCGCCCTCGGCGATCAGCCGCAGCAGCAGCGCGGTGACGCGCCCGTCGTGCAGGCCGTCGTAGAGGACCTGCCCGTCGTGGTCGCCGATCGGGGCGGCCCCGGCCGGGGCGTGCGGGGCGCGGGCCAGGAGCAGCTGGTAGTGGCGGTCCGGACCGTCGGCGAAGGACACCGCGAGGATCAGCACCTCGAGCCCGGTGACACCCTCGGCGGCGGGCAGCGGGTGCCGTGACGCGACGGCGACGCCGGTCAGCGGACGCCCCTTCTCGGCGAACCAGCGACGCCCGGGCAGCCAGTCGCGCAACAGACCCGGGAGCGCCGTCAGGTCCTCGGAAGCTCCGGTCGGCCGCACGCGTCGTCCCCCTCCTGCCGGGCGTCCGCCCGGCCTGTGAACACCACCGCGGACCGGTCGCGGCCACCGCCCGCACCACGTCGGGGTACCGGTCGGCGCCACCCGGGCCCGCAGGCGAAAACCCTAACCGGGACAGGCCGACCCGGCCGGGTCAGGAGGTCGGGTGGGCGGTACTGTCCGTGTCGGATCGACCACCCGTTGGTCACGGGCGGTGATCACGCCTCTGTCCGGCATCCCCGTGCCGGGAAACCCATACTGGACGCGGTGCCCGCGGGTACCCCGCGACGGTGCGCACGCGCCCGCGTGCGGATCGCCGTCGCAGGGCGCACCGTGGGCCGGACATGCCCAGAACCTGCCCTGACCTGCCCCCCACAGCGACCGGAGGACCGGCGGCGTGACCGAGCGAGAGCCGAAGGCCGACATCCCCCCGACGATCCCGGAGACCCAGGCCCGGATCGCACCGGCCGATCCGCTCGCCGCCGTCGAACCGGTGCCCGCCGAGGCCGAGCACGTCCCGGAGCCACCGGACGTGAACTTCGCCGAGTACTACCACGAGGCGCGTCCGCGCACGCTGCGTCACCGCGCCCGGGTGCGGTCCACGGTGCGGCGCCGGTCGGTGTCGCAGGACGGCCCGGCGTCGGGGGAGAACCCGGTCTACGTGTCGTGGCTGCTGTCCCAGTCGATGCTCGGCCACGCCGACGAGCTGGCCCGCCAGTTCTCCGGGCAGGGCTCGATGTGGCAGAACCCCTACGCCAGCCCCGGCCCGCGGCACGCGGTCGAGACGGCGTCGGTGTGGTTCACCGCCTACCCGATCTCGCTGATCACCGCCTCCGGCGAGTCGTTCCTGGCGGCGCTGGGCAACGAGGAGCTGTGGCAGGCGTTCGAGACGATCGGCATCGAGGGCGTCCACACCGGGCCGGTGAAGAAGGCGGGCGGACTCTCGGGCTGGCAGCCCACCCCGAGCGTCGACGGCCACTTCGACCGCATCTCCAACGAGCTCGACCCGGCCTTCGGCACCGAGGACGAGTTCCGCGCGATGTGCGCGACCGCCACCTGGCACGGCGGCACGATCATCGACGACATCGTCCCCGGCCACACCGGCAAGGGCCCGGACTTCCGGCTCGCCGAGCTCGCCTACGGCGACTATCCGGGCATCTACCACATGGTGGAGATCGAGCAGTCCGACTGGGGGATGCTGCCGGACGTGCCGCCGGGGAAGGACTCGGCCAACCTCGACGCCGCGACCGAGGAGGCACTGGAGAAGGCCGGCTACATCGTCGGCCGGCTGCAGCGGGTCATCTTCTACCGCGAGGGCGTGAAGGAGACCAACTGGTCGGCGACCGGCGAGGTCACCGGCGTCGACGGCGTCGTGCGGCGCTGGGTGTACCTGCACTACTTCAAGGACGGCCAGCCGTCGGTCAACTGGCTGGACCCGACCTTCGCGGGCATGCGGATGGTCATCGGCGACGCCCTGCACTCGCTGGCCGACCTCGGCTCGGGTGCGCTGCGCCTGGACGCGAACGGCTTCCTCGGCGTGGAGAAGGCGGGCTCCGGGGACCCCGGCTGGTCCGAGGGGCACCCGCTGTCGGAGGCCGCGAACCACCTCATCGCGAGCATGGTGCGCAAGGTCGGCGGGTTCACCTTCCAGGAGCTGAACCTGACCGTCGACGACATCAAGGTCACCTCCGAGGCGGGCGCGGACCTGTCCTACGACTTCATCAACCGCCCCGCCTACCACCACGCGCTCGCGACCTCGGACACCGAGTTCCTGCGGCTGACCCTGCGCACCGCGCTGGATCTGGGCGTCGACCCGGCGTCGCTGGTGCACGCGCTGCAGAACCACGACGAGCTGACCTACGAGCTCGTGCACTGGACCGCGGGACACACCGACGAGCTCTTCCACTTCCGCGGCGAGGACATGCGCGGCGGGGATCTGGCCGACACGATCCGCCGCGACCTGTGCGACGTCCTCACCGGAGCGGACGCGCCCTACAACCTGATCTTCACGACGAACGGGATCGCCTGCACCACCGCGACCGTCATCGCCGCCTCGCTCGGCATCTCCGCGCTCGACGACATCGGCCCCGACGACGTCGAGCGCATCCGGCGGGTGCACCTGCTGCTGGTCATGTTCAACGCCTTCCAGCCCGGGGTGTTCGCGCTGTCGGGCTGGGACCTGCTCGGCATGCTGACGCTGCCGCCGGACTCGGTCTCGGACCTGCTGAACTCCGGGGACACCCGGTGGATCTCGCGGCCGGCGCACGATCTGATGGGGCACCGGCCGGACGCCGAGAGGTCCTCGTCGGGCATGCCCCGCGGGCGCAGCCTCTACGGGTCGCTGCCCGACCAGCTGACCGAGGAGACCAGCTTCGTCCGCCAGATGCAGGCGATCCTGGCCGTGCGCAAGCGCTCCGGGGTGGCGACGGCCCGCCAGGTCGACGTGCCGGACGTGTCGCACCGCGGCCTGCTGGTGATGGTGCACCTGCTCGACGACGACCGGACCAGCGTGACCGTCCTGAACTTCGCCGACGAGCAGGTGGACGCGTTCGTGCGGTCCGAGCACCTGGCGCCGGGAGCGACGGTCACCGACCTGTTCTCCGGCGAGACCGTCGGCACCGTCGACGACCTCAACGGGTTCCGGATCGGGATGGCCCCGTTCCGGGCGACCGCCGTGGTCCTGGAGCCCCCGGCGGACGGGGCGGGTCAGAGCAGCGGGGCCTGCGCGGGCAGCGTGATCACGTGCGCGACGTGGTCGGTCGGGACCAGCCGCACGAAGTTGTACTCGCCCCAGCGGTAGGTCTCGCCCGACACCTCGTCGTGCACCTCGACGACGTCGGTGTACCGCAGCCCCAGCGCCGGCATGTCCAGCTTGAGGGTGCCCTGCTGCGGCGCGTGCGAGTCCAGCGTGCACACCACGAGCACCTGGTCGCCGGTGGACGGGTCCACCTTGGAGAAGGCGATGATGTGCTCGTTGTCCACCTCGTGGAAGTGGATCTCGCGCAGCTGCTGCAGCGCCGGGTGCGCGCGGCGGATCTCGTTGAGCCGGGTCAGGTACGGCTCCAGCGAGCGCCCCTGGTTCAGGGCGGACTCGAAGTCCCGCGGCCGCAGCTCGTACTTCTCCGAGTCGAGGTACTCCTCGCTGCCCGGCTTGACCGGCGTGCCCTCGTAGAGCTCGAAGCCGGAGTAGACGCCCCAGGTCGGCGCCATCGTCGCGGCCAGGGTCGCCCGGATCGCGAACATCGCCGGGCCGCCGGTCTGCAGCGACTCGTGCAGGATGTCCGGGGTGTTGGTGAACAGGTTCGGACGGCACTCGTCGGCGTGCTCGGCGTGCATCGTCGCGAAGTCGGCGAGCTCCTCCTTCTCCGTCCGCCACGTGAAGTACGTGTAGGACTGGGTGAAGCCCAGCCGCGCGAGCCCGAACAGCCGGGCCGGGCGGGTGAACGCCTCGGCCAGGAACAGCACCTCCGGGTGGGTCCGCTTGACCTCCCAGATCAGCCAGTGCCAGAAGTTCGGCGGCTTGGTGTGCGGGTTGTCGACGCGGAAGATCGTCACCCCGTGCTCGACCCACTTCAGCACCACGCGCAGGCACTCGGCGTAGATGCCCGCCGGGTCGCGGTCGAAGTTCAGCGGGTAGATGTCCTGGTAGCGCTTCGGCGGGTTCTCCGCGTAGGCGATGGTGCCGTCCGGGCGGACGGTGAACCACTCCGGGTGCTCGGTGACCCACGGGTGGTCCGGGGCGCACTGCAGCGCCAGGTCGAGCGCGACCTCCATGCCCAGCTCGTTCGCCCGCGCGACGAACGCGTCGAAGTCGTCGAAGTCGCCCAGCTCGGGGTCGATCGCGTCGTGCCCGCCCGCGGCCGAGCCGATCGCCCACGGGGAACCGACGTCGCCCGGCTCGGCGTGGGTGGAGTTGTTGCGGCCCTTGCGGTGCACCGTGCCGACCGGGTGGATCGGCGGCAGGTAGACGACGTCGAAGCCCATCCGCGCGACGCGGTCGAGCTCCTTCGACGACGTCGCGAACGTGCCGTGCACCGGCCGGCCGGTCTCGTCCCGCCCGCCGGTGGAGCGCGGGAAGAACTCGTACCAGGAGCCGTAGAGCGCGCGGGGCCGGTCGACGAAGATCGTCCGCTCCGGGCCGCGGGTGATGAGCTCCCGGACCGGGCGCTCGGTCATGATCGCGACGACGGCGTCGAACAGGGCGGGGGCGACCCGCGCGCGCAGCGGCAGCGCGGTGTCCCGCAGCGTGTTCGCGGCACCGAGCAGCAGGTCGCGGCTGTCCTTCTCGGCCGGGCGACGCCCGACCCTGGCGAGCAGCCGGGCGCCGACCTCGAGGTCGTTGGCCAGCTCCTCGGCCGTCTGGCCCGCGGCGATCTTCTTCTCCACACCCGAGCGCCAGGTCGCCCACGGGTCGCTCCACGCGTCGACGCGGAAGGTCCAGCGACCCTCGGCGTCGGGGCGGACCCAGGCCACGAAGCGGTCGGTGCCCACCCCGTCGGGCTGCATCCGCACGTACTGCGCGTCGCCCGGCGTCCCGTCGGCCGACAGCGGGGTGAACACGACGTTCGCCGCGACGGCGTCGTGTCCCTCCCGCCACACGGTCGCCCGGATCGGGACGACCTCGCCGACCACGGCCTTGGCCGGGTCTCCGCTCTCCACGAACGGGGTCACGTCGTCGATTCCGAGCCGACCGGTCATCGGCTGCACCCCCAGGAAATTGTCACCGTCGGTAGAAGTCCCACCAGAGTCGAGACGGTCAGTCTGACGCCGCCACGTCACCTGTCGCCACACCCGCGGGACCATCGGCGTGAACGGATCGGAACGGATGTGGACGGAACCGATTCGACGTGCACGGACCCACTGATCCCGCGGCAGTGCGACCCTACCGGTGGGACCCCGTCCCGGCCGGGCGGGACACCGCGTGCGTGTCGGTGTTCCCGGCTACCCTCGCGGCCGTGAGAGCCCTCCGTCGTTTCACCGTCCGTGCCCAGCTCCCCGCTCCGCTCGCGCCGCTGCAGACACTGGCGACGAACCTGCGGTGGACCTGGCACGCGCCGACCCGGGACCTGTTCGCCTCCCTGGACCCCGACGCCTGGGACGCCAGCGGGCAGGACCCGGTCCGCCTGCTCGGCGAGATCCCCACCGGTCGGCTGGCCGAGCTCGCCGCGGACGACGCGGTCGCCGCCGAGGTCGCCGAGCGGGCCGCGGAGCTGGAGGCCTACCTGTCCGAGCCGCGCTGGTACGACGAGGCCGACGGCGCGGGCCGGCCGTCGGCCGTCGCGTACTTCTCGATGGAGTTCGGCGTCTCGGAGGTGCTGCCCAACTACTCCGGCGGTCTCGGCGTGCTCGCCGGCGACCACCTGAAGGCCGCCTCGGACCTGGGCGTTCCGCTCGTCGCGGTGGGGCTGCTGTACCGGTCGGGGTACTTCCGTCAGTCCCTGTCGCTCGACGGCTGGCAGCTCGAGCACTATCCGGCGATCGACCCACAGGGGTTGCCGCTGCAGCTGCTCACCGACGCCTCCGGCGCGCCGGAGCTCGTCGAGGTCGCGATGCCGGGGGACCGCACGCTGCACGCGCGGATCTGGCAGGCCGCGGTCGGGCGGGTCCCGCTGCTGCTGCTCGACACCGACATCGAGGAGAACGCCGGCTCCGACGGCGGGGCCGACCTGCGCGGGGTCACCGACCGGCTCTACGGCGGCGACCAGAACCACCGCATCCAGCAGGAGATCCTGATCGGTGTCGGCGGGGTCCGCGCGGTCCGCGCGTTCTGCCGGCTCACCGGGCACCCGACGCCGGAGGTCTTCCACACCAACGAGGGCCACGCCGGGTTCCTCGGCTGCGAGCGGATCCGCGAGCTGTGCACCGGCTCGGCGGTGTCGTCCAACGGCGCGGGACCGGCGACGGCGTCCGCGTCGTCCGGCGGGCTGGACTTCGACGAGGCGCTCGCCGCCGTCCGCGCGGGCACGGTGTTCACCACCCACACCCCGGTGCCCGCCGGCATCGACCGGTTCGGCCTGGACCTCGTGCGGCACTACCTCACCGACCGGCTGCTGCCGGGCCTGCCGACCGACCGGCTCCTCGCGCTCGGCGCCGAGGAGGATCCGGAGACGTTCAACATGGCGCACATGGGTCTGCGCCTGGCCCAGCGCGCCAACGGTGTCTCCCGGCTGCACGGGACGGTGTCGCGGGAGATGTTCGGCGGGCTGTGGGCCGGGTTCGACCGCGAGGAGGTGCCGATCGGCTCGGTCACCAACGGCGTGCACGGCCCCACCTGGGAGGCCCACCAGGTCACCGAGCTGCTCGGGGAGCCCGGCAGCAGCACCGCCGCGGTGTCCGACGCCGACGTGTGGGGCCTGCGCAACACGCTGCGGTCCCGGCTGGTCGACGAGGTCCGCCGCCGGGTGCGCGCCGCCTGGCTGGAGCGGGGTGCGTCCGAGCCGGAGCTGGGCTGGACCGACCACGTCTTCGACCGCGACGTGCTCACGGTCGGCTTCGCCCGCCGGGTCCCGACCTACAAGCGGCTCACGCTGATGCTGCGCGACGCCGACCGGCTCCGCAGCCTGCTGCTCGACCCGCACCGGCCGGTGCAGCTCGTCGTCGCGGGGAAGTCGCACCCCGCCGACGACGGCGGCAAGGCGCTCATCCAGCAGATCGTGCGCTTCGCCGACGACGCCGGCGTGCGCCACCGCATCGTCTTCCTGCCCGACTACGACATGTCGATGGCCCGCTACCTCTACTGGGGCTGCGACGTCTGGCTGAACAACCCGCTGCGCCCGCTGGAGGCCTGCGGCACCTCCGGCATGAAGTCCGCGCTCAACGGCGGGCTGAACCTGTCCATCCGCGACGGCTGGTGGGACGAGTTCTACGACGGCGCCAACGGCTGGGCCATCCCCACCGCCGACGGCGTCGAGGACCCGACCCGGCGCGACGACCTCGAGGCCAACGCCCTCTACGAGCTCATCGCCACCCAGGTCGGCCCGGCGTTCTACGACCGCGTCGACGGTGTCCCGCACCGCTGGGTCGAGATGGTCCGCCACACCCTCACCACCCTGCGGCCGAAGGTGCAGGCCACCCGGATGGTGCGGGAGTACGTGCAGGACTGGTACACCCCGGCGGCCCGCGCCGCCGCGGACGCGGCCGCGTCGGACTACGCCGTCGCCCGCGACATCGCGCAGTTCCGGGCCCGGCTGAACAAGGCGTGGAACCACGTCCGGATCACCGGTGTCGACGCGTCCGGGCTGCCCGACACCCCGGTCGTGGGGTCGCCCATGACCGTCCGGGCGGGGGTGGACCTGGCCGGGCTGGACCCGTCGGACGTGACGGTCGAGGCCGTCGTTGGGCGGGTCGACTCCTCCGACGAGCTGGCGGACCCGGTGACCGTCGCGATGGAGCACCGCGGCGACGGATCCTGGGAGGTCGCCGTGCCGCTGCCGCACGCGGGGCTGACCGGGTACACGGTGCGGGTGCTGCCGCACCACCCGCACCTGGCGTCGTCGGTCGAGCTGGGGCGGATCGTCCTGGCGGGCTAGCGCAGCGTGGTCCGGCTCGTGGTGCGCTCACCCCGCGGGGCGACGGTGGTCAGCGTGAGCTCCCGCGGTCCCGGGGGCAGCGCGCCGACCACGATGTCCTGGGTGGCGGCGTAGCCGCCGCAGGTGCCCGACCAGAGCACCCGGCCGGCCGTCGCGAGCGTGCACGGGCCGGACACGAAGGGGTCGACCGGCGCCTCGCGGGTGGCACGCACGTGCACGCGCCCGTCGGCGGCGCGGGCCGCGGTGATCGACATCGTGAGGGCGCACGGGGCCTGCTCGCCGTACGTGGTGAGGACGGCGGGCCCCGGCTCGGACCGGCTCTCGTCGACGTCGCGGCTCACCGCGCGCACCGACACCGTGAACGGCGCGACGCAGTAGTCGCCGTACACCGGGGCGCTGGTGGTGGTCTCGGTCGAGGCGGAGTGGAGGACGGCGCCCGCGTGGTCGCGGACCTCGACGTCGTAGTGGGTGCGCAGGGCGCCCTCGTTCCGGACGGGCGGGGACCAGGACACCTGCAGGCCGAGGCCGCGGGCGCCGCCGCCGGGTACGGGGGAGACCTGCAGGGCCTGCACCGGGCCGGGCGCCGTGAGCGCCTCGGCCGGCGGTGACGGCGGGGCGGGGATCGCCGCCGTCGTGAGCAGAGCGGTGGTGGCCACGGCGGCGACGGCGGTGGCGGCACGGAGAAGGCGGGGGAGCGCTCGGGGCACGTGGACTCCAGTCCCACGGGGACAGATGCTCTCGGCGTATCGGAGCAGTGTTGACGTACGTCACACGTTCGAGCGGAATACGCCCGTCCGGCCCAGTAATGGTGTGGCGGTCAGTCGCCGCAGACGGGCAGCGGGGTGTGGGCACCGGGGATCTCGCCGTGCTGGGGGAAGTACCAGGTCAGCGTGCGGTAGGCCGGACGCCCGGCGCAGGTGCCCGGGTCGGCCGCGACCACCGTCGCCCGTTCCCGGGTCGCGGCGGCGAGCGGCTGCCCGGGGGCGGCGTAGGCGGCCGTCCCGGTGCCGGTGGCGGTCGGGCCGCCCCAGCTCTGCCACGTCAGGTCCTCGACGATGCCGGTGGAGCTCGCCCTGCCG
>NZ_WWFY01000478.1:0-13006 GCF_009864975.1 Pseudonocardia sp. SID8383 | reverse complement strand
ACGGCCTGCCCGCGCTGCGGGCCGCGATCGCCGACCGGTTCACCGCCCGGGGGCTCCCGACCGGGCCGGAGCAGGTCGTCGTGACGGGCGGGGCGCTGCAGGCGATCGGGATCGTCGTCGCCGAGCTGGCCGGGCCCGGCGACCGGGTGCTCGTCGAGCACCCCACCTACCCGTCGGCGCTCGACGTCGTCTCCGACGCGGGGGCGGTCGCCGTCCCGGTGTCGGGGGACGGCGCCGACGCGACCCCGCAGACCGTGCTGCCGCGGGCCGCCCGGCAGACCGCGGCGCGGGTCGCGTACCTGATGGCGGACTTCCAGAACCCCACCGGCCGCCTCCTCGACGACGGCGCCCGCGCCCGGCTCGTGCAGCGCCTCGCCCGCCAGGGCACGGTCGCCCTGGTCGACGAGACCTTCGCCGAGCTGGACCTGCGCGAGGGCGCCACGGGGCCGCTGCCGTGCGCCGCGCACGCCGCCGGTCCCGACGACGTCGTCACCGTCGGAGGGCTGAGCAAGATCGCCTGGGGCGGGCTGCGGATCGGCTGGATCCGGGCCGGCCGCGAGCGGGCCGCCCGGATGCGACGACGGCTGGCCCGCGCCCAGCTGGCGCTGCCGGTACTGGAGCAGCTCGTCGCCGTCGAGGTGCTGGAGCGGCTCGACGTGCTGCGGGCCGAACGGGTCGGGGTGCTGCGCACCCGGCGCGACCTGCTGGTCGCCGAGCTCGCCGCGGCCCTGCCGGACTGGCGCTTCACCGTCCCCGACGGCGGGCTGGCGCTGTGGTGCGACCTCGGTGCGCACGTCTCGACGGCGCTGACCGCTGCCGCCCCGCGACACGGCCTGGTGCTGGCGCCCGGCCCGCGGTTCGGGGCCGGGCACGCGTTCACCGACCGGTTGCGGGTGCCCTTCACCCACCCCGGTCCGGTGGCGGCCGAGGCGGTACGGCGCCTGGCCCGCACCGCCCGTGACGTCGCCGGGCCGGGCCGGACGACCGGCGCCGACCCGGCGACCCGGGCCGGCGTCGTCGTCTGAGCGGGGTCAGATCACCAGGTCGATCACCAGCACCAGGACCAGGCCGGAGACCGAGATGACGGTCTCCATGATCGACCAGGTTCTGATGTTCTGGCCGACGGTGAGCCCGAAGTACTCCTTGACCAGCCAGAACCCGGCGTCGTTGACGTGGGAGAAGAACAGCGAGCCCGCGCCGATCGCCAGTACCAGCAGCGAGGTCTGGGTCGGGTCGAGCGTCGGCAGCAGCGGGACGAGGATGCCCGCGGCGGTCACCGTCGCCACCGTCGCCGACCCGGTCGCGAGCCGGATCGCCACCGCGACCAGCCAGCCCAGCAGCAGCGCGGAGATGCCGGCGCCGGTGGCCCAGCCGGCGATCATCGCGCCGATCCCGGTGTCGACCAGGGTCTGCTTGAACCCGCCGCCCGCGGCGACGATCAGCACGATCCCGGCGATGGCGGGCAGCGACCGCTCCAGCGAGCCCATGATCCCGGCACGGTTCATGCCGGATCCGGTGCCGAGGGTGACCATCGCGACCAGCACCGAGAGCAGCAGCGCGACCAGCGGGGTACCGACGAAGTCCAGCGCGGCGCGTACCGGGTTGCCCTCGGGTGCGGCGATGTCGCCGACGGCCTTGCCCATCATCAGCACGACCGGCAGCAGCACGGTGAGCAGGGTGGCGGCGAACCCGGGGCGCCGGGTGGGCCCGCCGTCCGGGGCGTCGCGATCGACGACGGCGTCGCCGCCCGAGCCGCTGCCGGAGCCGGTGTCCGGGTCGGTGCCGGTGGTGGCACCGGCCGATCCGCCGGACGGGGTGCTGGTCCCGGCCGCGACCCGGGATTCGAAGAGCGCCGGCGGGGACACGTCGACCCAGCGGGCCGCGACCTTCGCGAACAGTGGTCCGGCCAGGACGACGACCGGGATCGACACGAGCACGCCGAGGGCCAGGGTGATGCCCAGGTCGGCGTCGAGGATGCCGATCGCGGCGAGCGGGCCGGGGTGCGGCGGGACCAGGCCGTGCATGGCGGAGAGCCCGGCCAGTGCCGGGATGCCGACGGCGATCAGCGAGACCTGGGCGCGGCGCGCGACCAGGAAGATGACCGGCATCAGGATGACCAGGCCGATCTCGAAGAACATCGGCAGGCCGATCAGTGCGCCGACGGCGGCCATCGACCACGGCAGCGTCCGCGGGCCGGAGCGGGAGACGATCGTGTCGACCAGCCGGTCGGCGCCGCCGGAGTCGGCGAGCAGCTTGCCGAACATCGCGCCCAGCGCGATCAGCGTGCCGACGCTCGCGGCGGTGGAGCCGAAGCCGTCGGAGAAGGCCTCCACGGCGTCGCCCATCGACATACCCGCCACGCCCGCGACGAGCAGCGAGCCGATGGTCAGTGCGAGGAACGGGTGCAGCGAGAACTGCGTGATCAGCAGGACCAGCGCGACGATGCCCACCAGCGCGGCGGTCACCAGGCGACCGGCGGAGGCGACCGGCTGGGCCTGCTCCGCGGCCAGGACGAGTGCGGGGTGCAGTGTCATCGCGGGGCCACCTCCGGCCCGGTGACGGCGACGGCGACGGCGCCCGCGACGATCTCGTCGACCGGCCGGCGGATGTCCAGCGTCGTCGCGGCCTCGTCGGCGGCCGGCGGCTCCAGGGTGGCCAGCTGGGAGTCGAGCAGCGCGGTCGGCATGAAGTGCCCGGAGCGCCCGCCCATGCGCTCGGCGAGCACGGCGGCGTCGCCGGACAGGTGCACGAACACCGTCGACGGCGCGTGCGAGCGCAGCCGGTCGCGGTAGGCGCGGCGCAGCGCCGAGCAGGCGACGACGAGCCCGGTGCCGGTGTGCTCGGCCAGCCGGGCGCCGACGGCGTCGAGCCAGGGCTCGCGGTCGGCGTCGGTGAGCGGGATCCCCTGGGCCATCTTCGCGACGTTCGCGGCCGGGTGCAGGCCGTCGGAGTCGGTGAAGGGGACACCGAGGGCGTCGGCGAGGGCGGCGCCGACGGTGGACTTCCCGGAGCCGGACACCCCCATCACGACGACGAGCGGGTGGGGTGGTGGCTGCTGTGTCGCCGGCTGGTGCGTCACTGCATCGGCTCCTCACGGGTGTGGCGGCATCGGCACGCGGACCGGGACTACCCGGACCGTGGTGGGACCAGCGTCGGTTATTAGTAGTACTTTTTCAACACCGAATCGGTTCAGGTATGGTCGTATCGTGTCGCCGGGCCCATGCAGTGGCACGATTCGGGGCGTGGGTGGCGCACCGGAGGGTCTGCACGGGGACGTCCTGGACCGGCTCGGTACTGCGATCGCCGCGGGGACCATCGGGGCGGGCGAGGTCCTGCGGGCCGAGGAGCTGGTCGCGCGCTACGGCGTGTCACGCACCGTCGTCCGGGAGGCCGTGCGCGTACTGGAGTCGATGGGCCTGGTGCGCAGCAGGCGCCGGGTCGGCACGACGGTCGCCCCGCGGGAGCAGTGGAACGTGCACGACCCGCGGGTGATCCGCTGGCGGCTGGACGGTCCCGGCCGCGACGAGCAGCTGCGGTCGCTGTCCGAGCTGCGCTGCGGGGTGGAGCCGCTGGCCGCGGAGCTGGCCGCCGACCGGGCCACTCCCGAGCAGTGCGGTGTGCTCGTCGGCGCGGTGATGGACATGGCCGTGCACGGGCGGTCCGGAGACCTGCTGGCCTACCTGGAGGCCGATGTCGTGTTCCACCGCACGCTGCTCGCGGCCTCGGGCAACGAGATGGTGGCCGCGCTGGGCGACGTCGTCGCCGAGGTGCTGGCCGGGCGCACCCGGCACCACCTGATGCCCAGCCGGCCGGAGCCCGACGCGATCCGTCTGCACCGCGACGTCGCCGACGCCGTCCGGTCCGGTGACCCGGCGGGTGCCGGAGCGGCGATGCGCGAGATCCTGCGTGAGGCGGACGCGGCGATGCGGGCCGGTGTGGCGCGCGCTCCGGGTCCTCGATTGTGATGATGGTGCGGATCCGGACGTATCAATCCGTCGTCCGCAACCGATCATAGGGAGACCGTCGTGTGCGACGGGGCCGCGGCACCACGTCGCGGGACGGTGCCGAATGAGTGAGATGATCTCGCAATGTCCGTGCGGCGGGTGACGGAAGAACTGCAACGGCTGGGCATGTCGGGGTACGAGGCGAAGGCCTATGTCGCCCTGGTCGGTGCCGGCGAGGCGGTGAACGGCTACGAGGTGGCGAAGCGGTCGGGGGTGCCGCGCAGCACCGTCTACGAGACGCTGGGCAAGCTCGTCGGCCGCGGCGCGGCGTTCGAGGTGCGGGCCGCCGACGGCACCGGCTACGTCCCGTTGCCGCCCGCGACGCTGCTGGAGCGGATGCGCCGCGACTTCGACCGCACGCTGGGCATCCTGCAGAACGAGATCCCGCGGCTGACCGCGCCACCGCAGGTGCGGCTGGTGCACTCGCTGACCGAGCGCCGGATGCTGCTCGAACGGGCCGAGGACGTCGCCGCCGCGGCCCGCTCGGAGCTGTACGTGCTCGGCTGGCCGGAGGACGTCGAGGCGCTCAAGCCCACGATCCGCCGGGCCGAGGAGCACGGCGTCGACGTGGCCACGGTCGTCTTCGGCGCCGACGACGACCCGGTCGGCTGGCACACCGAGCACCGCTACTCGGCCCCGTCGGCGGTCGAGGACAACCTCGGCCGGCGGATGCTCATCGTCGTCGCGGACCGGGACCAGGCCGTGATCGGGGGGCTCACCGCCGACCGCACCTGGGGCCTCTACACCGACGACCCGGCCGCGGTGCTGCTCGCGCACCTCTACGTGCGTCACGACATCGCGATCCACCGCGTCGCCGACCGGTTCGCCGAGCACGGGTTCGACGAGTTCTGGGCCGGCGACCCCGCCCTGCGACGGCTGCGTGAGCCCGTCGGCGAGCCGGTCCGGGCCGTCGACGGCGCGCCGCGGTCCGTCGGCCCGGAGACCGACGACCAGGGTGTCGACATCGAGGACCTGGGCGACGACGAGGACGGGCGCAGCCGGGCCGGCTGAGCGTCGCAGCTCAGCCGGCGGGGACCTCCTCCGGCCTGCGCCCGCCCAGGTGCCGGCCGAAGAAGTCGAGGACGATCTGCGCCCGCTGGACGCGGTGGCGCGGCGACCCGTCGCGCGACATCCCGTGGCCCTCCTCCGGGAACCGCCAGTACTCCACCGGCCGCCCGAGCAGCCGCAGCGCGACGAACAGCGCGTCGGCCTGCTCGACCGGGCACCGCAGGTCGTCCTCGGAGTGCAGGATCAGCATCGGCACGTCGATGCCGCGGACGTGGTGCAGCGGGGACATCCGCCGGTACTCCTCCGGCGCGTCCAGCAGCGAGCGGCCCAGCTCGTGGCCGAACCACCCGGCGGCGTCGGAGCTCCAGTCCAGCGACTCCAGGTTGTTCACCGCCCGCTCGCTGCACGCGGCGGCGAACCGGGCGGAGTGGTGGGCGGCCAGCCACGAGGTGAGGTAGCCGCCGTAGGACCCGCCGAGGACGCCCACCCGGTCCCGGTCGAGCCGGTCGAAGGCGGCAAGGGCGCCGTCGAGCGCGGCGAGCACGTCGTCGGCGTCGATCCCGCCCCAGCCGGTCCCGGGCGCGGTCTGCGCCAGCGGGCTGCGGATCGACCGGACCCGGTCCTGGGTGTAGCCGGTCGAGCCGTGCGGGTTGCACCAGACGACCGCGTAGCCGGCGCCCGCCCACAGCCGGAACTCGTCGAACCAGGCGTCGGCGTACTGGGTCATCGGGCCGCCGTGGATCGACAGCAGCACCGGGATCCGCCCGCCGTCGCCGGTGGCGGGCTCGTCCGGCAGCAGCACCCAGGTGTCGACGTCGCCGTCCCCGGCCGGGGACGGCACGGCCAGCCGCACCGGGGTCCGCCCGCGCGGCACGGCGTCGTGGAAGGGCTCGGTCAGCGAGGTGAGCCGGCGCAGCGACCCGTCGTCGGTGACGTGCAGCTCGCCGAGGTGGTCGTGGTCGGTGACCAGGACGACGGTGGTCCCGCCCGCGCGGTCGTAGGCGGTCACCGCCCGATCGCCGGTCAGCAGCGCCTGCGCGGTGCCCGCTCCGGCGCCGTCGGCCGCGACCCGGTACAGGTGGACCCCGCCACGGTCCTCGCAGGACACGAGCAGGTGCCCGTCGTCCCAGATCGGGGCGCGGGCGCCGGGGAACGGCCGCCAGGTGCGGTCGACACCGGTCGCGAGGACGTCCTCCCGCCCGGTCGCGACGTCGACCACCGCCGGCGACGCGTGCGCCGGGGACGCCAGGTGGTCGTCGGAGGCCAGGGTGGCCAGCCGGGTGCCGTCCGGCGACCAGGACGGGTGCGTGTGGTGGCGCCCGGTGCGGGTGAGCCGCCGCGGCCCGCCCCCGCCACCCGTGGCGTCGACCAGGTAGATCCGCGCGGTCTCGTCCAGGTCCCAGTCCGGCTCGCGGTCCGCGACGACGGCCAGCGTCCGCCCGTCCGGCGACCAGGCGGGCGACGAGTGCTCGTACGGCCCGCCCGCGACGGCCACCGGGTCGCCGCCCCCGGCGTCGACGACGAACACCGTCGACGGGCGGTCGATGATCCAGCCCTCCCCGTCCAGCCGGCTGAACAGCCGGTCGATCCGGCGCGGCTCACGGGCCCGGTCGTCGTCGCCGGTGGCCCAGCGGGCCGCCCGCTCCCGGGACACGAACGCGATCCGCGTGCCGTCCGGCGACCACACCGGCTCGGACACCGGCTCCGGACGCTCGCAGACCACCACCGGCTCGCCCGGGACGCCGATCGGCAGCACCCGCAGCTGCGCGCCGCCGCCCTCCCGCCCGGTGACGACGGCCAGCCTCATCCCGTCCGGCGACCAGGCGGGGGAGGAGTCGCCGTGCTCGGAGCCGGTCAGCCGGCGCGGTGGGCTGCTCCCGTCGGTCGGGGTGAGCCAGATCGCAGTGCGGTACCGGTTGGCGCCGAGGTCGACGCGGCGGACCGCGACGGCGACGACCGTGCCGTCCGGGGACACCGCGGGGGCGCCGAGGGTGACGAGTCGTCCGATGTCAGAGGGCTGCACGGGGCCGACGGTAGGTGTCGGCTCCGGGAGGGGCACCCCCCCCCTTTCCGGGCCGGAGACCGGCCCGTGTAGTGTTCTTCATGTCGCAAGGGGCTGTGGCGCAGCTGGTAGCGCACTTGACTGGCAGTCAAGGGGTCAGGGGTTCGAATCCCCTCAGCTCCACCCGATACGAAAAGCCAGGACTCCGGTCCTGGCTTTTTTGTCGGTCCGAAGGGGACCGTACTGCCTCGAGGGCATCGACGCCCCTCACATCCCGCTCGGTCGTACCCGGTGGTCCCGGACGGTGGGCACGACCGCGACCACGGCCTGCGCCACGACGTGGCCCAGGACGAACGGCGGCATAACCGGCGCCGGATGCGTCGTCGCGGACGGCAGCAGCGGGACCAGCCAGGCGAACACCACGACGTGGCCGCATCGGTCGGCGTCGTGTCGGGGAGCGGCTCTGGGCTCCGCTCCGGAGGACCATCCTGATCAGGGGCGGGCCCGCCACCTCCCCCGACGACGGGTCCGCACGCCCGATCGTCGCGATACGCTCCCGCCCGGCACCGCCTGCCCGGTCGAAGGGGTGGAATCCCGGCCTGTGACGCAGTCGTGACTGCACACGCCCGGTTCCGGCATTACCTTCCGAAAGGCCCGCGACCAGCGTGAGCGACGGAGCGCGCGCGAGATCGAGGAGAGTGCATGAGCGACAGCCCTGACCCGTCGGGACCGGCGATGCGGATCGGTGTGGCCGCGGAGGCGGAGCCCGAGACCCGCGTGGCGATGAGCCCCGAGACGGTCGCGAAGGTCGTCGGCCTCGGTTACGCCGTCACGGTCGAGTCCGGGGCGGGTGCCCGTGCCGGGTTCACCGACGAGGCGTACGCCGAGGCCGGTGCCGACGTCGTCGACGGTCCCGTCTGGGACACCGACATCGTGGTGCGGATCAACGCCCCGGAGCCCGACGAGATCGGCAAGCTGCGCGAGGGGTCCGTGCTGATCGCCATGCTCGCGCCGCGCTTCGAGGCCGAGCGGACCGAGGCGCTCACCGCCCAGGGCGTCACCGCACTGTCGATGGACGCGGTGCCGCGGATCTCGCGGGCCCAGTCGATGGACGTGCTGTCGTCGATGGCCAACATCGCGGGCTACCGGGCGGTGATCGAGGCGGCCCACGTGTTCGGCCGGTTCTTCACCGGTCAGGTCACCGCGGCGGGCAAGGTCCCGCCGGCGAAGGTGCTCGTGGCCGGGGCGGGCGTCGCCGGGCTCGCCGCCATCGCCGCGGCCAACAGCCTCGGCGCGGTCGTGCGGGCCACCGACCCGCGCTCCGAGGTCGCCGACCAGGTGCGGTCGCTCGGCGGCGAGTACCTGGCGGTCGAGGTGGAGCAGGAGGCCTCCACCGACGGCTACGCCAAGGCCACCTCGGCGGACTACGACAAGCGCGCGGCCGAGATCTACTCCGAGCAGGCCGCGGACTGCGACATCATCATCACCACCGCGCTGATCCCGGGGCGCCCCGCGCCCAAGCTGATCACCGCCGCGGACGTGGCGTCCATGCGCCCGGGCAGCGTGGTCGTCGACATGGCGGCCTCGCAGGGCGGCAACGTCGAGGGCTCGGTGGCGGGGGAGTCGGTCGTCACCGACCACGGTGTCACGATCGTCGGCTACACCGACCTGGCCGCCCGGCTGCCCGCGCAGGCCTCGCAGCTCTACGGCACGAACGTGCTCAACCTGCTCAAGCTCATGACCCCGGAGAAGGACGGGCGGCTCGCGCTCGACCTCGACGACACCGTGGTCCGCGGCATCACCACCGCGCACGCGGGGGAGACGCTCTGGCCGCCGCCCGAGGTCACGGTGAGCGCGGCGCCCGCGGCCCAGCCGGCCGAGGAGCCGAAGGAGAAGGAGCCGGAGAAGCCGCGTTCCCCGTACGCGGGTCTCGCCGCCGGGATCGTCGGCGCGCTGGCGCTGTTCGCGGTCACGGCTCTGGCCCCGGCCGAGCTCGCCGGGCACCTCACGGTGTTCGTGCTGGCGATCGTCATCGGCTTCTACGTCATCGGCAACGTGCACCACGCGCTGCACACGCCGCTGATGTCGGTCACGAACGCGATCTCCGGGATCATCGTCGTCGGCGCGATCCTGCAGATCGGCACGGGCGGCGACGCCCTGGTCATCGGGCTCGCCGCGGTCGCGGTGCTGCTCGCCGCCATCAACATCGTCGGTGGCTTCGCGGTGACCCGCCGCATGCTGCAGATGTTCACGAGGAGCTGAGCCGTGCAGACGTGGACCACTGCGGCGTACCTGATCGCCGCGATCCTGTTCGTGATCAGCCTCGCGGGGCTGTCGAGGCACGAGACATCGCGCTCCGGTGTGCTGTTCGGTATCGCCGGCATGACGATCGCGCTGGTCGCCACGGCCGTCGTCGCGCTCGGCCAGGCGTCCGGGCTGGGCGTCGCCCTGCTGCTGGTCGCCGTCGTCGTCGGCGGGGCGATCGGGCTCTGGCGGGCCCGCGTCGTCGAGATGACGGGGATGCCCGAGCTCATCGCGCTCATGCACAGCTTCGTCGGCCTCGCCGCGGTGCTGGTCGGCTGGAACGGCTTCCTCGAGGTCGAGTCCGGTCACCTGCAGCTCGAGGGCTCGCTGCTGGGCATCCACCACGCCGAGGTCGCCGTCGGCGTCTTCATCGGCGCGGTGACCTTCACCGGCTCGGTGGTCGCCTACCTGAAGCTGTCGGCGAAGATCAAGTCGGCGCCGCTGATGCTGCCCGGCAAGAACGTCCTCAACCTCGGCGCGCTCGTGGCGTTCGCGGTGCTGACGGTCGTCTTCGTCCTCTCGCCGCAGATGTGGATCCTGGCCGTGCTCACGGTGCTGGCGCTGCTGCTCGGCCTGCACCTGGTCGCCTCGATCGGCGGCGGTGACATGCCGGTCGTGGTGTCGATGCTGAACTCGTACTCCGGCTGGGCCGCCGCGGCGGCGGGCTTCCTCCTCGGCAACGACCTGCTGATCATCACCGGCGCGCTCGTCGGGTCCTCCGGTGCCTACCTGTCCTACATCATGTGCAAGGCGATGAACCGGTCGTTCGTCTCGGTCATCGCCGGTGGCTTCGGCGCCACCTCCTCGGCGGCCGCCGCGGTGGAGGGTGAGCACCGCGAGGTCGACGCCGACGGCGTCGCCGAGCTGCTCGCGAACGCCGAGAGCGTCGTGATCACCCCCGGCTACGGGATGGCGGTCGCCCAGGCCCAGTACCCGGTGGCGGAGCTGACCCGCTCACTGCGCGACGCCGGCGTGAACGTGCGCTTCGGCGTCCACCCGGTCGCGGGGCGGCTCCCCGGGCACATGAACGTGCTCCTCGCCGAGGCCCAGGTGCCCTACGACATCGTCCTGGAGATGGACGAGATCAACGACGATCTCGCCGAGACCGACGTCGTGCTGGTGATCGGCGCCAACGACACGGTCAACCCGGCCGCGTCGGAGGACCCGGGCTCACCGATCGCCGGGATGCCGGTACTGCGGGTGTGGGACGCCAAGGACGTGATCGTGTTCAAGCGGTCGATGGCCACCGGCTACGCGGGAGTGCAGAACCCCCTGTTCTTCCGCGACAACACCCAGATGCTGTTCGGCGACGCCAAGGAGCGCGTGCAGGACATCCTGTCCTCGATCAAGAGCCTCACGAAGACGGGCTGACCGGCGGGCGACTTCACCCGGGCGGGGCGCAGGTGTTACCGAGCCGACTCCTGCGCTCCGCTTGCCCGGAACGTCCGGTGGGCACTCTGTGTCCATGAGTGAGAGCAGCACGCAGCACGCGAACACGACCTGGCCCCACCCCGAGAGCGAGCAGGCCCGCCACGACGGGCGCTACACCCCGGTCGCCCGCGCGGGACACCGCGGACACCGGTCCGACGACCCGTCCGCCTCCATGCGGGACTGACCACCGCACCACCACGCCCGGTCCGCAGCCGGATCGGGCCCGATGAGAACCGGTCGCCGTCACCCGCCCTCGGGCGTGGGGTGCGGCGACCCTGTCGTTGCAGGGGTCCCCGGGAGCGGGGACGGGTCAGGACGCCGGGACGCAGAGCCCCGGACAGCGGCCGATCCGCCCCTGGAACGAGACGGTGGTCCCGTCGGGACCCGGCACCACCCGTACGTCCTCCGCGACCGCCTCGATCATCCCGATGCCCCGTCCGCGGTGGCCGGGGTCGGTGGGCGGGTCGCGCCAGCGCCCGCGGTCGCTGACCTCCATCCGCACCCGGTACCCCTCGGCGTCACCGCGCAGCAGGACCGTCGCGTCCCCGCCCGGGCCGGTGGTCCCGTAGGCGTGCTCGATGCAGTTGGAGACGGCCTCGTTCACCGCGAGGACGAGATCCTGCACGGTCGGGCACTGTTCGTCGGTCCCGCACAGCGACGCGAGCCACCTCCCGGTCTCCCGGCGGGAGCGGCCTGCCGACCCGGGTTCGACGGGCAGCTCGACACGCAGAGTCGGGGACATGGGAGAGCAGTACCCACCACGTCGCCGTGAAACTCATCGGAGTGACCGTCGATCGACAGTCGACCAGGTCACGCGACGTTCGACATGCGGGCCCGCGCCACCCGGCCTACCGTCGGTCGGTGATGACAGTCGATCATCGCCGGCCGCGGAGACGGCATGGCTGAGCCGAGCACGGACGCCGAGGGAGCCGAGGCGTCGCGGGCCGACGACACGGTGGGGGACCCGGTGGACGGCACGAGCGGGCACGTCGGGACCGTGCACACCGGTCCCGGGCACCCCGTGGACGAGGCCGCCGGGAACGCCCACGAGACCGTGGACGCCCGTCCCGACGAGTACGCCCACCTCCTCGCGCCCCTGCACGCCTTCGCCGCCGCCGGACCCGACGACCCGGAGCGGGAGCGGCTGCGCTCGGAGCTGGCGAGGGGCTTCCACCCGGTGGTCCGGCACATCGCCGGGCGCTACCGGCACCGCGGCGAGCCCGTCGAGGACCTGGAGCAGGTCGGCACGATCGGGCTGATCAACGCGCTGGACCGGTTCGACCCGGGCCAGGGCACCCCGTTCCTGGCCTACGCCGTCCCCACGATCACCGGGGAGATCCGCCGGTACTTCCGCGACCGCACCTGGTCGATGCGCGTGCCGCGGCGGCTCAAGGACATCCAGAGCCGCATGACCCGCGCCCAGGAGGAGCTGGCCTCGCGGCACGGCCGTGCCCCCCGGGTCTCCGAGCTCGCCGAGCACCTCGGCATCAGCCGCGAGGAGGTCATCGAGGGGCTGCAGGCCCAGGACTCCTACCGGTCGGACTCGCTCGACCAGCTCGTCGGCGACACCGACAACCCGCTCGGCGAGATCGTCGGGGGCATCGACGCCGGGATGGACGCGGTCGAGGCCCGCGAGTCGCTGCGTCCCGCGCTGCGCAAGCTCCCCGAGCGGGAGCGGACCATCCTCATGCTGCGGTTCTTCGGCAACCAGACCCAGACGCAGATCGCCGCCCAGGTCGGGCTCTCGCAGATGCACGTGTCGCGGCTGCTCGCCCGGACCCTGGTGACCCTGCGCGGGCACCTCGCCGACGAGCAGACCCACCACGACGGGGTCCCCGAGGCCGGCTGACGCCCGCCCGCTACGACGACCGGGTGGCCGTGGTGGTCCGACCGGGGCAACCGGACCGGGCCGGATCACCTCGCCGTCACCTGCGCGTTTCCCCACCGGCCTCCCGGGGCACCCTGTCGTGTTCCGCGCACGCCGTCGTCCGTCCACCGGGCCACGGTGTGGCGCATACCGAGACATCAGCGAGACCGTCGTCCCGCGACCCGTCACCCGCGTTTCCACGGCCGGTCGGTGCTCCCACCGACCGGTCCCGCGCCGTGCCGCCGGTCGGGACGACAGGAGAGGAACCGGGCATGGCCGTGCAGGAGAAGACGTTCGCCACCGAGCGTGACGGCAAGCAGGCGGAGCGCTCGGCGGCCGCGGCCGCCGGGCGCGCCGAGGTGGCGGCCGCCAGGGCGGAGCGGGCCGCCG